>NZ_JBFULT010000212.1:0-11621 GCF_054049755.1 Bradyrhizobium sp. P5_C11_2 | reverse complement strand
GGCGCATAGGGATTGCCCTTGGATTCCGGCTGCCGGATCATCTGCGCCAGCTCGAGACCGTCGAAGATCGGCATCGCCCAGTCGGTGATGACGATATCGGGTACGTAATGGCTGTACATTTCCAGCGCGGTGGCGCCGTCCTCGGCCTCGTAGACCTCGCGCGCGCCGAACGAATGCAGCAGCGTCCGCAGGATGCGGCGCATGTGCGGATTGTCGTCGCAGACGAGGAAGCGCAGCTTGTTGAAATCGATGCGGAACATGACGCCTGGGCCAGAGCGGTCAACTTTCGTTAACCATATCGCGGCGGGGGTTAATGAAGGGTTGCTGCTGGCATTTCGCGGGGTACGTGGGGAGGGGAGATGATAATATCGTAATTCTGCCATTTTTTATTGTAAAACGATAAAAACATACAATTGAATGGGAGCTAGTCCGATGAGCGTGATCGCGTTTCCTTTTCCTGCGCCGGTCGAGCCGCGGTTGCGGCGTATCGGACGGATCGTGGCCGTCGGCGCGCTCCTGTGCGTCGTCGGCGCTGTGCTTGCGGTGCCGCTGCTCTGGTCGAGCGACGAGGTGCTTAGACACTGGATCGCGACACAGTCCCCGCTGGGGGCGCGGCCCTTCACGCTCAATTTCGGCACGCGCCTCGCCGGCGCCCTGATCAGCCTGATCGGACTTGGCCCCGTTCTCTACGCCTTGTTGCAGCTCTCGATGTTGTTCTCCCGTTTCGCGCGCGGTGAGGTCTTCGTGTCCGACAACGCCTGGCGCATCCGCCGGATGGGCCTCGCACTGATCGTCAACGCGCTGATATCGCCGCTGGTGCAGATGCTCACCACGATCAATCTGACGCGCGCCAACGAGCCCGGCCAGCTCGTGGTCATGTTCGGCGTCGAGCAGCCGCATGTGCTGTCGGTGCTGAGCGGCCTCGCGCTCGTCGCCTTCGCAACCGTGATGGCCGATGCCGTTCGCGCGTGGCACGAGAACAGCGAGATCATCTGACCATGCCGATCATCGTCAACCTCGACGTCATGCTCGCCAGGCGCAAGATCAGGTCGCGTGAGCTTGCCGCGCGCATCGAACTCACAGAAGCGAACGTCTCCCTGCTGAAGTCGGGCAAGGTGCGCGGCATCCGCTTCGACACGCTCGAGCGGATCTGCGCCGTACTCGACTGCCAGCCCGGCGATATCCTGGAATATGTCCCCGACAGAGCGGACGACGCGCTAGAGCCGCGTGGGGCCGGCCGGAAATCGGCCTAGCGAATCCTTCAAGTCTAGATTGGAGATGCCTGCGATGAACCGCCTGGCGCGTGTTCTTGCGAGCGCGGCTGCGCTCATGCTTGCCGGTTGCAGCTCGGTGCCGCTGACATCGATCCCGCCGCTTGCCCGCATCGATGCCAGGACGACGGATCTGTCGATGCTGCGCGTCGCCGTGCAATTGCCTGACGCGCTGCGGCCACGTTCGGGCGGCGTCAAGCTCGACGTCGTCACCAAAGTGGCCGGCGAGGCCGAGACCAACACGAGCTTCGCCATGATGGGGATGAGCGACCCGCGAGATCGCGTCGGCCTGCCTGCGCCACCGCAGGGCTCCTCAACCTACGCCTATCGCTTGTCGCCGGGCGATGCTGCGCGCTTCGAGGCGCTGCGTGCGTCGATGGTCGAGCAGGGGCAGAAAGGCAAGCGCGGCTCGATGGGGCTCGGCGTCGGAGCCAAGGAATTTTGCCGCACGAACGCGGCGGCGCAGGCATCGCTGCGCGTGACGATCTATCTGATGACGTCGGAGACGAAGAGCTTCGTTCCCGTCGTCAGGGATTTCGATCTGCTCGGGGATCCCGCCATGGCGGGAGGCCTGGAATCGGTTCAGCCTTGCGGCCAGTGATCCGCGTCGGAGCTCAGGAGCCGAACTGCTCGCGCAAAATCCGCTCTTCCAGGCTGTGGCCGGGATCGAACAGCATGCGCATCGAGATGGTCTTGTCGGACAGCACCTCGACACGGCGGACGTCGCGCACCTCGTCGTGGTCGGCCACCGCCGCGACGGGGCGCTTGTCGCCCTCCAGCACCTCGATCACGACATAGGCGGTGTTGGGCAGCAGCGCGCCGCGCCAGCGGCGCGGGCGGAAGGCGCTGATCGGGGTCAGCGCCAGCAGCGCGGCGTTGATCGGCAGGATCGGCCCCTGCGCGGACAGATTGTAGGCAGTCGAACCTGCCGGCGTCGCCACCATGATGCCGTCGGCGATCAGCTCGGGCATCCGCTCGCGCTCGTCGATCAGGATCCGCAGGCGCGCGGCCTGGTAGGTCTGCCGGAACAGGGCGACCTCGTTGATGGCATGATGCAGGTGGACGCGGTCGTTGACGTCGGTCGCGCGCATCAGCAGCGGGTGGATCTCGGATTCATGGGCCGCTTCGAGGCGTTCGCGCAAATGGTGCGTGGCGTACTCGTTCATGAGAAAGCCGACCGTACCGCGATGCATGCCGTAGATCGGCTTTCCCGTGCGCATGTGCTGGTGCAGCGTCTGGAGCATCAGCCCGTCGCCGCCGAGTGCGACAACGACGTCGGCCTCGTTCGGATCGCAATTGCCGTAATGCTTGGTGAGCTGGCCGAGGGCGGCCTGCGCCTCGCCGCTCGGGCTGGCGACGAAGGCGATCCGGTCGTATCGCGAGGGCTTGGTCATGGCTTCCGGCAGGGCCTGCTGGCTCGAGAAAGTTCCGCCGGGCTCGTCTATAGGCCTGGGCCTCGATTGTCGAGGATGACCGTCCTTCAAGGCAAACGGGCGACTGCCGGATTCCGGACGAAACCGGGGGGCGTTTCGCGCCCGATCGGCCTCTTCAGGGGGCACCTGGCCAATGATCCCCCAAACCGTCGCAATTCCGCGCTAACATTTCGGGCTCTCCGGATCTCACAGCCGGGAAGGGAGAACGATCATGATCACGAGCTTGCCGGCGCTCCGTTGCACGGCCCTGGTGCTGGCGGTGTCGACTTTCGCGCTTGGAGGCTTTGCGCGTGCGGACGATCCGCCGCAGCCGCGTTCCGAGACGACGGCACCAACCGGGCAGAAGGGCGGGCGCGGCGGTGGTGCGCAGAACCCGTCGCCGTCTGCCGCCGAGCCACACCGTCTCCCGGCGGATTCGACCACCAGGCAGACGCTCGATCTGCCTGGCCGGACGCTCGCCTTCGCCGCGACCGCAGGCTCGATCCGCGTGTTCGACGAGAAGGGCGATCCGCTGGCCGATATCGCCGTCACCTCCTACGAGCTCGACGGCGCCGACCGCACCACCCGCCCGGTCACGTTCCTGTTCAACGGCGGCCCCGGCGCATCCTCGGCGTGGCTCCAGTTCGGCAATGCCGGACCATGGCGGCTGCCGCTCGATGGCGAGGGGCTGTCGCCGTCGGCCTCACCCGAGGTGAAGCCGAACGCGGAGACCTGGCTCGACTTCACCGATCTCGTCTTCATCGATCCCGTCGGCACCGGCTACAGCCGCTTCGTCGCCAGCGGCGAGGACGCGCGAAAGCGGTTCTATTCGGTCGATGGCGACGTCAATTCGATCGCACTGGTGATCCGCCGCTGGCTAGAGAGGCATGACCGGCTGGTCTCGCCGAAATACGTCGCGGGCGAGAGCTATGGCGGCATTCGCGGACCGAAGGTCGTGCGCCAGTTGCAGCTGCAGCATGGCGTCGGCGTCAGGGGATTGATCCTGGTGTCGCCGCTGCTGGACTTCCGCGAGTTCACCGGCTCGAGCCTCCTACAATATGTCGCGACGCTGCCGAGCTATGTCGCGGTGGCGCGCGAAGCCAAAGGACAGGTCAAGGGACCGGTCACGCGCGCCGATCTCGCCGACGTCGAGGCTTACGCGCGCGGCGAATTCCTGGCTGATCTCGTCAAGGGCGAAGCCGACAAGGAGGCCACCAACCGTCTCGCCGACAAGGTCGCCGAACTCACCGGCATCGACCAGGCGGTGAGCCGCAGGCTCGCCGGCCGCTTCGACGTCGGTGAATTCCGCCGCGAGTTCGACCGCAAGAACGGCAAGGTGACCGGACGCTACGACGCGTCCGTGCGCGGCCTCGATCCCTATCCGGATTCCGGCAATTCCCGTTTCGGCGACCCTTCAGGCGATACGCTCCAGGCGCCGCTGACGAGTGCCGCGGTCGATGTCCTGACACGCAAGCTCAACTGGCGGCCGGACGGCTCCTATGAAGTCCTGAACGGCGCCGTCGAGCGCAATTGGGATTTTGGAGGCGGCATCAACCCGCCGCAGTCGGTGTCGGAGCTGCGCCAGATCCTCGCCACCGATGCGAAGCTGAACGTGCTGGTCGCGCACGGCCTGTTCGATCTCGCCACGCCCTATTTCGGAACGAAGCGGGTGCTCGACCAGCTGCCGGCCTTCGCCACCTCCCGGGTGAAGTTCGTGGTCTATCCCGGCGGCCACATGTTCTATTCGCGCGATGGCTCGCGGCAGGCGTTTCGCAGTGAGGTCGAGGCGCTGATCAGGGAGTAGGCCGGCGTTTTCGCGGTGGGTATCTCTGCGCGATCTCGCGGGCCACGACTTTTTCCGGCTTGATATTGGCGCCGGCGATCCAGACGTCGCTGACCTTGCCGCGCGCATCGCGCACGCGGCGCACGGGCTCACCGTAACTTGAGTGGCCGGCAGCCCAGGCGAGCTTGCCGGAGTCGCGGCCGGTGACCTCGATCTCGGAGGCGTCCATGAACGGGTTGTTGAACTGCGGATTGGCGACGAGCACGCGGTTGCCGATCGGCACGAGGTCCGTCGCGCCCCAGATCGTCCACCAGCGGCCGGTCCAGTCGCGCACGCGCCGGTCGGGTGCGCCGCGGGTCTTGAAGACGCGCAGGATCTGCATCGCACCGTCCATCCAGAACGGCGCCGCGCCGTCGATGGAGTTGCTGAGGATGCTGATCGCGAGCTCGCAAGCGGGGATGGAGCAGGTCCGGGAGATGTAACCTTGAAAATGGCCGCCATGGCCGAACCAGTCCCAGCCGTCGGTCTTGCCGGCGCCGATGCCGAGGCCGTAATAGGCCTCGAAACTTTGCGGGATGCGCCAGTGATGCCGCGTCATCTCGCGGCGGCTTGCGACCGACAGCACGCTCTTCCTGGCGTTTGGCGCAAGCTGCGCGAAGAAGCGGGCCGTATCGCCGGCGGTGGCGGCGAAGCCCGTGGCGGACGCCATCGCGTGCGTGGGATTGTCGCCGGGGATCACGCAACGCTCGCCCAGCGGCACTTTTCGGGTGTGGCCGCGCGCGAACGGCGCGCCCTTGGGAAGCGGCGCGTCCGGCTCGGTCTCGCGCAGGCCCGCGGGCTCGATGATCTCGCGCTTGATCCAGGCGGAGTAGGGCTCCTTCGTCACCGCTTCGATCACGAGGCCGATCAGGCCAAAGCCATGATTGGAATATTTGAAGCGCGTGCCGGGGTCTATCACGGTGGGAAGCTTCAATTCCGCCAGCAACTCCTTCGCATTGAGATAGGGGCGGCTGTCGATGAACTGGCCGGAATCGGCGCCGTCGCGCGTCAGGCCTGCGCTGTGCGAGAGCACTTGCGCGATCGTCGTCTCTGCGACGCGCGGATGCAGGCCGCCGACATACTGGCCGATCGGATCGTCGAGCCGGATCTTGCGCTGCTCGCGCAGCTTTAGAATGCCCGCTGAGGTGAAGCTCTTCGAGTGCGAGGCGATGCGAAAGCGGTGGCGCGGAGTGAGCTTCTCGCCGGTGTCGAGATTGGCGAGACCGAATGCATGCTCGGCGACGATCTCGCCGCGATGAGCGAATGCGACGATGACGCCCGGCTGCTGGATTGTCGTCTGCTGGAATTCGACCCAGGAGCCAATGTAGTCGATCGCGGATCGCAGCCACGTGTCCATTGCGCACCAATATGCGAGGGGAGATTGGTGCGAGGCTAGCCGAGAAAGCGGAACGGGCACAACCCCAAGGTTGTGCCCGTCGCTTCATTCGAAGATGCGAAGTCTCAGTAGACCAGCGTCGCACCGGTCGGCTTGTCGAGCGCGGCGGCCAGCGAGCGATACTCGGAGCTGTCGGTGCCGGCGAGCGAGGCGATCTTGTTCAGATGATACTGCGCCYGTTCGCGGTTGCCCTGCTCGAGCTGCCAAAGGCCGTAATACTGCCAGGTGCGGACGTGGTTCGGATCGTCCTTCAGCGCCAGCTCGTAATAGACCTTCGACGACTGGTAGTCGCCGAGCTTGCGGTAGGAGTAGCCGATCAAATTGGCGACGTCGGCCACGTCGTCGCGCTTGAGCGACTTCAGCTGGTCGATCGCGCCGGTGTAGTCGTGGTTGTCGTAGATCGTGGTGTAGGCGGTGCGATAGGCCGCGAGGAATTTGGGATCACTGACGGAAGAGCTCTTCTTCTTGGATTTCTTGGTCGAGGTGTCCGACTTCGGCGGCGAGGGCTCGTCGCTGCCCGCGGCGTAGGCGCTGGTCAGCACCGGTCCGGCGGCCAACGCCATCGAGACAAGTCCCGGTACCAGAAGCATGGAAAGTCTGCGCATCTATCTTCTCCCGTATGGAACGTGGCGATCCTACACGATTGCCCGAAGACCGGAACACCCAACGGGCAGAAACATTCCCAAAAGCCCCGCTTATTCGTTCTGCCGCAGATTACAAACTTGTCATCGAGATGAACGGAAGCCTGCAACGGGCTTCAGACTGGGTTCAGCGCGCAGCACCTAGGCTCCCACCTACGATCGACGGGTAGGCGACAGGGCGCCGCCTCAAGATCCTTCAAAGAGGAGACACACCATGTTGAAGACCATTTCCGCAGCCTTGCTTGCAGCTTCCGTGATCGCAGCCCCGGCATTCGCCGCCGAGGCCGGCAAGACCACCACGACGACCGCACCGGTGATCAAGGCTGACCAGAGCCAGACCAAGGCGTCGACCACCGCCGCGAAGCCGGACACCGGCGTCAAGGCCGACACCAAGGCCGCCGACGTCAAGTCGGACGTCAAGGCGGACTCCAAGGCGAAGGCGATGAACGCCAATGCCGCCGTCACGCCCGACGCGCACAAGACCGTGCGTACGCATCGCCATCACCACAAGCAGGTGTCGGCCAAGAAGTCGCTGAAGGCGCAGCCGGACGTCGTCAAGCCGGCGACCACCGACAAGCGTAGCTAACGACTGATCCCGCGCGGCGGATCCCCAGCATTGCCCCCCGCCGCCGCGTGCGGAATTCRGGCCCGGCCCGTTCGCCATGCCTTGTGCGAAAGCACGAGGTGTCGGCGGCGGGCCGGTGCGCCGTGCCGCAAGCGAATTCCCTTCGTGCAACCTTGGGGCTAGAACATCTCCGATTCTGATCGAGCGGAGAACGTGAGCTGTGGGGCGATTGGCGAAACGTGCGGTGAGCTTGGCACTGATCCTGGCATTGCCGCTGGCGCTCGCGGCATGTTTCGGCAGCGATGGCGACCGTTCAACATTGATGGGTGGCACCCAGGCCGGTGGTCCGCAGCCGTTCCCCGACAATTTCCGCGGCGACACGCTGGCCCTGATGCGCAGCTATCTGAACAATCCGGTCGGCGTGCGCGAGGCCAGCATGGCCGAGCCGGTGCTGCGCGAACTCGGCGGACGGCAGTTCTATGTCAGCTGCCTGCGCTTCACGCCACGCGAGACCGACGGCAGCTACAAGGGGATGCGCGAGCGGGCAGTCGTCTTCGTCAACGGCCGGGCGGATCGGGTCGTCGACCGCGCCAACGAGCTCTGCGCCGGGGCGGTTTACGGACCCTTTCCGGAACTGGAAAAGATGACGCGGTAGCGCAAAGCCCACCTTCATCGCCTGGTGCTAGAACAGTCCTGCCGGAGCCGCTGGATCACATTTTGGCGAGCTTTGAACGGAGCGGATTTGCCTTGCGACAAATCGTTACGGCAAGTCGTGCGCGGACGGCAAAATCTGTCCGCGCAAGACAACGTGACGGAACAAAACACGTCGTTGCCGCCCCGTCACAGTCACGAACGATCAACGTTCCGGCATCGCCGCGAGGCAACCAAATTCACGCCACGTTGTTTGCTAAGGGTAGTTTAGATAACGGGGATGATCGATGAAAACGTATTGGCTCGGCGCGGTAGCTCTGCTCGCGTTGGCAGCGCCTGCCGCAGCGGCCGACATACAGCAGCGCCCCTATACCAAGGCGCCGGCCTATACGCCGCCGCAGGTGATCTATAACTGGACCGGCTTCTACATCGGTGGCCATGTCGGCGGTGCGTTCGCCGGCGACAGCAGCTTCCAGTCGAGCGACGCCCGCTTCCTGGGCGGCGTGCAGGGCGGCTTCGACTACCAGTTCGCGCCCAATTGGGTGGTGGGTGTCGAAGCCCAGTATTCCTGGCTGCCGACCAACAACAACGGTGTCCTGTTCCCGCTCGGCACGCAGGTGACGTCCAACACCGACCAGATCGGGTCGGCGACCGGCCGCATTGGCTACACCTGGGGACCGGCGCTGGTCTACGCCAAGGGCGGCTACGCCTGGCGCAACAACAATCTCGGCGTCAACGTCGCCGGCGTGCCGCAGGCCTTCACCACCTCCGGCAACAGCAAGGACGGCTACACTGTCGGTGCCGGCCTCGAATACATGTTTGCGCCGAACTGGTCGGCCAAGGCCGAGTACCAGTACTATAATTTCGGCAGCACCACGCTCACCTCCGGCCCCGCAGACGTCGTCGGCGTCMGCGGCCGGGAGGACGAGCATACCGTCAAGGTCGGTGTGAATTACCGGTTCGGCTGGGGCGGTCCGTCGGCCTCGCGCTACTGAGCCGCCGGCAGGCGCCATGACCTGACGCCACGATCTGACAAAGGCCGGCCTCGCCGGCCTTTCGTTTGCCAGCCTCCTGCTCGCCGGCCCCTTGTTTGCCTCGCGTGAACCATCTGGCGCGTCATTTGCAAGCAAACATTCCGGCGCGCGCCTTCTCACGCGCGTCATGGGGCTGAGGTAAAGCAAAAATAATTTTTGCCGCTTACGGAACTCGCGCTCCGGAACGCGTTATCATGAGAATTACGGGCTGGTGGGACAACGAACATGCGTATCTTGGCGTCGGTGGTGGTCTTGTGCGTCGTTGCGCTGCCGTGCTCTGCACAGACAATCCTCAAATCCGAGCCCTTGATGCTGGCACCCTATGAGGTCGCCTTCGTCCGGGACAGCGCCTGTCCGTCCGGCAAGGTGCTGAAGGTCACCGGCGCGATCCGCGGGCTGCACCGCCGGAAGGCCTGTGTGGCCCTGGCCGGTGAGCAGGCGTCGCTGGCGACCGCCACGCCCTGACTAGCCCCCGGCCTTCCTTCGCCAGATCTCAGGAATCGAACTGCGGCTCCATCCTGGACAGCAGCTCGGCCTCCGCCTTGTTCTTGGCGGGGTCCTCGCCTTGGGCGGCCCGGCAGGGCTTGATCTCGTAGTCGTTGTCGAGCACCCGGCGCGGTCCGGGCCGCCGATCGTCGGTACCGACGTCGACGACGAGGCCGCTCCGCCGCGCAAGCTTCCAAACGTCGGCCTCATCCGGATAGGCTTTGCTGATCTGAGCGTCGTTGCAGAACAGCGCGTAGGGCATCCTTGCCGCTCCCATAAAGCCCCTTAACGTCTTCAGGGGGTGAGGGTTTCCCCGCCCGACGGTCGATCACGGGGGCGTGATCAGGACCTGGCCGGCCGTGAGTCGTAAACGAGTCCTGAATCCCAAAAAAAAGAATCCCTGGGACTCTTTTGCCGGAATCAGCGGATGTTTTCGGCCATGACGAGCGACCTGAAAACCTCCTGCGGGCACATGCTTTTGCCGCTGACGCTGGCGCTTTTCGGCGCCTGCGCGGCCAATCTCTGGCTGGTGTGGTCGTGGCTATAGGGGCTCTGAGAGACCGGCTCTATTTGTCCGCCGGCGGTGGACGGGGCGGGACGTCGCCGATGGCGGCGCGGAGCTTGGTCAGGGTTGCCGCGCAATATTCCTCCCGTTCGCGCTCGAACCGCTCCTGGTGCTTGCGGAAATTGGCGATGCGGGCCTGCATCTCGGTGCGGAAATCGCCGCCGGTCCGCGGCGGCGCGACTTGGGCGACTTGGACGACCTGGGCGGGCTGAGGCTGCGGGGCGGCGCGCCGCGGCTCGACCTGGACCGCAGCAGCCTCGACGGCGACGGTCTCCAAGGATACGCCCGGCGCAGCCGCCGGGGGAAAGTGGTCCTTCCTGCCGGTTACCGATTGGACGAAGGCCAGTGTCTGCGCGATCAGTTCGTCGCGTTCCCTGATCCACTTCATGGTCCACCCCTAGATAGAGCTATTCCAGCAAAGCTGGTTCGCCGAATCAAGAAGGAGTTCTGCTGGGGATTGCATATTTTTCCCGAACGCCCGAAACTCGACGGATGGATTCCGACAAAGAACATTCGGACGAGGTGCTGGGCTTGAGGCTCGTGCGCGCCTTTCTGTCGCTGCCGCCGGACAAGCGGGCGGAGGTGATCGCGTTCGTCGAGGAATTGGTGCGTGCTCATGGCCAGCCCGAGGAGGGCCAGAAGGCCTCGCCGACGTGACCGCTATCGCGCGCGCGGATTGATGTTGGGCACGAAGGGCGCTCCGACCACTCGGACCGGTACCTCGGCTGCGGCATCGACCGGCCTGCTCTCGGCAACCCGCGTCTCCGGGCCCTGACCCCGGACCGGCTCGAGCAGCGCCAGCGTGCCGGCCACCACGGCGCAGCACAGCGTCACCACCGCCAGCAGAAACATGTTTCGGTTGTCTTCTCTGATCCGCATGGGCCGAGAACGGGCAACGCCGCCGATTGGTTCCGAGCCGGCCGTCCCGGATCAGCGTCGCCATGATCGGCCGAAGCTTGCGCGAGGCTTACGGGCGGGCTCCGGACGGTTATTTTTGCATGGGACCATGCGCGTCACTTGGCATCAATTTTTAACGACCGCTGGTTCCAATGGCATCGCTGGGACTGCTTCGGTCGCTGGGGACCGGAAAATCATTGGACGGCTGGAATGAGCTTCTTGAACAATTTGAAGATCGTGTGGAAGGTCGCGCTGATCGTGGCCGTGATGGGATGTGCGATGGTCGCCGTCGCCGGCTTCAGTACGCGCGAACTCTCCGCGACCGTCGACGGCTTTGCCGAGCTCTCCGCCGCCCAATCGGCGGCTCTCAACCTCACGCGCGCCCAGCGGCGCGCCGAGACCTATCATGCGGCACTCTACGCCGTCTTCACCGAGGCGACAGAGGCCGGCAACACCAGGCGCTTCAAGGTCGCGAAGGAAAATCGCGACGGCATCGCCAAGTTTCTGGAAGCAGCCGAGCAGGACGACCCGACGCGGGCCAAGGAGATCAGGAGCATCGGTGATCAGTTGAGGGCTGTTTTCGTCGGCTGCGACCCGGTGCTCACCGACGGCACACAGGCAAGCAGCGTCGAAGAGAATGCCAAGGCAGCCGAACGCGCGCACAAGGAGTGCGACCCGCTGATCGATGCTGCCCTGGCGCGCATCGCCCAATTCGTGACCGAGACGGCCCAGGCGGTGTCCAAGCGCAAGGAAGCCATCAATCGCGACGCCAGATCCGCGACCTGGACCGTGATCGGCGTCAGCGCCGGTGGCCTGATCGTCGGCATCGCGATCGCGTTCTTCATCGGCCTCAATGCGATGTCCCGGCCGATCGCCCGGCT
>NZ_JBFULT010000211.1:0-11670 GCF_054049755.1 Bradyrhizobium sp. P5_C11_2 | reverse complement strand
GTCCAGCCGATGCCGCGGTGCTCGGTGAGATCCGCCGGCGCCTTCGGCGTGCCGAAACGCGCCAGGTAGTTCGGCGCGCCGACCACGACCATGCGGCTGGTGCCGAGTTTTCGCGCGACGAGACGTGACGCCCGCAACGGGCCGACGCGGATGGCGACGTCGGCGCGCTCCTGCATCAGGTCGATCAGCGTATCGGTCAGCACGAGGTCGAGCGTGACGTCGGGATGTTGTTCGAGGAAGCGCGGGACCAGCGGCATCACATGCAGCATGCCGAAAGGGATGTTGCTGTTGACGGTGAGCCGGCCGCGCGGCGCGGCGCCGGAGGCCGCCTCGCGCTCGGCCTCTTCCATCTCGGCAAGGATGCGCACGGCGCGCTGATAGAAGGCCTGGCCTTCCTCCGTCAGCGTCAGCTTGCGCGTGGTGCGGGTGATCAGCCGCGTGCCGAGGCGCGTCTCCAGCCGCGAGATCAGCTTGCTGACGCCCGACGGCGTCAGGCGCAGTTTTCGCGCGGCCTGGGTGAAGCCGCYGAGATCGACGACGCGGACGAAGACCTCCATCTCGGCGGAGCGGTTGGTGTCGAAACGGGCCATGTTGAATTCATGTCACAAATGATTGGATTGCGGACATTCTAATGCTTTTGCTGCGCTGCGGCTATCTGCGTGGCTCGTCCCTCGCATTGGAGCCACGCATGCCTCCCGCCGTCCTCGCGCTCACCGCCGGTGCCTTCGGCATCGGCACCACCGAATTCATCGTCATGGGCCTGCTGCTCCAGGTCGCCGCCGACATGCATGTCTCGGTCCCGGTCGCGGGTCTGCTGATCTCCGGCTACGCGCTCGGCGTGTTCGTCGGCGCCCCGGTGCTGACGCTGGCGACGCGACGCCTGCCGCGAAAGACCGTGCTGCTCGCTTTGATGGCGATCTTCACGCTGGGCAATGCGGCCTGCGCGCTGGCGCCGAACTACGAATTGCTGATGGCGGCGCGGGTGCTGACCTCGCTCGCCCACGGCACCTTCTTCGGCGTCGGCTCGGTGGTGGCGACCAGCCTCGTGGCCGAGGACAAGCGCGCCTCCGCCATATCGACCATGTTCATCGGTCTCACCGTCGCAACCCTGCTCGGCGTGCCCTTCGGCGCCTGGTTCGGCCTGATGCTCGGCTGGCGCGCGGCGTTCTGGGCGGTGACATTGATCGGCGTGATCGCGTTTGCGGTGGTGGCGGCGCTGGTGCCCGGCCATGTCGGCAATGGCGACAAGCCGATCTCGCTCGCCGAGGAGGTGGCGGTGCTCGGCCGTCCGCAGGTGCTGCTCGGGCTTGCCATGACCGTATTCGGCTTCGCCGGCCTGTTCGTCGTCTTCACCTACATCCAGCCGATCCTGACGCGTTTCACCGGCTTCTCGGAAGCGGCGGTCTCGCCGATCCTGCTGGTGTTCGGCGTTGGGCTCGCGATCGGCAATGTCGCCGGCGGCAAGCTCGCCGACCGTGGGCTGGCGCGCGCCCTGATCGGCACGCTCGCCGCGCTCGCCATCGTGCTCGTGGGACTGGCCGCCGTGCTGTCGATCAAGATCCTCGCCATCGCGCTGATCCTGCTGCTCGGCGTGGCCGCCTTCGCCACCGTCGCGCCGCTTCAGCTTCGCGTGCTGGAGGCCGCCGGGTCCAGCGGCCGCACGCTGGCCTCGAGCCTCAACATCGCGGCGTTCAATCTCGGCAACGCGCTCGGCGCCTGGGCCGGCGGTATCACGATCGATCGCGGGCTCGGGCTTTCCGCGCTGCCGCTGGTCGCGGCCGGCATCACGGCGATCGGCCTCGTGCTGGCACTGTGGAGTCTGAGGCTTGACCGCACGCAGGCCGCAATCGCGGCATGCCCGGCGGAATAGGGGAGGAGCACATGGACTACCGCAATCTCGGCGCCTCCGGCCTCAAAGTCCCCGTCCTCAGTTTCGGCACCGGCACATTTGGTGGCCAAGGACCGCTGTTCTCGGCCTGGGGCCGCAGCGGCACTGAGGAGGCGCGCAGGTTGATCGACATCTGTCTCGACGCCGGCGTCAACCTGTTCGACAGCGCCGACGTCTATTCGAACGGTGCATCGGAAGAGATCCTTGGCGCGGCGATCAAGGGCCGCCGTGACAAGGTGCTGATCTCCACCAAGATGAGCTTGCCGATGGGCGACGGTCCGCTCGACGCCGGCTCGTCACGGCATCGCCTGCTTGCCTCGGTCGAGGCAGCGTTGCGCCGGCTCGGCACCGATCATATCGACCTGCTCCAGCTCCACGCCTTCGATGCCTTCACGCCGATCGAGGAGGTGCTGTCGACGCTGGATATGCTCGTGCGCGCCGGCAAGCTGCGCTATGTCGGCGTCTCCAATTTCGCCGGCTGGCAGTTGATGAAGTCGCTTGCGGTCGCCGATCGCCACGGCTGGCCGCGCTATGTCGCGCACCAGATCTATTATTCACTGCTCGGCCGCGACTATGAGTGGGAGCTGATGCCGCTCGCACGCGACCAGGGTGTCGGTGCGCTGGTCTGGAGCCCGCTCGGCTGGGGCCGGTTGACCGGAAAGATCCGCCGCGGCCAGCCGCTGCCGCAACAGAGCCGCCTGCACGCCACCGCGMAATTCGGCCCGCCCGTGGACGAACAGCGGCTTTACGCCATCGTCGACGTGCTGGACGTGATCGCCGCCGAGACCGGCCGCACGGTGCCGCAGGTCGCGATCGCCTGGCTGCTGTCCCGTCCCACGGTCTCCTCCGTGATCATCGGTGCCCGCGACGAGGCGCAGCTGCGCGACAATCTCGGCGCGGTCGGCTGGTCGTTGGGCGTGGATCAGATCAAGCGGCTCGACGAGGCCAGCGCAGTGATGCCGCCTTATCCCTACTACCCCTATCGCATCCAGGAAGGGTTTGCGCGGCTGAATCCGCCGCCGGTGTGAGCGTCGGCAATCGCGGACAATTCGTCGCATTGGCCGCTCCCACCAGCGCGCCATGCAGAAACGATGCTGTACAGGCCGCATCGCCCTCCGTAACGTCCGCCGCGCAATTTCAGGAGATGCGACGTGGCGAAGAAGACGGCGACCAAGAAGAAAAGTGCTTCCAGGAAAGCGGTAGCGAAGACCTCGAGCAAGAAGACCACCGCCCGCAAGGGCGCCGTCACGAAGCCGGCCAAGAAGACCGTCAAGAAGCCAGTCAAGAAGGTCGCCCGCAGCAAATCAGCCGCGGCGCGCCGTCCCAAGGGGCAGGCCTGGCAATGGTCGGCGGTCGACACCGCGGCCGCGATCCGGACTGGGGCAATCTCCGCGGTCGAGACCGTGGAGGCGCATCTGGAGCGGATGCGGGCCGTCAATCCCAGGCTGAATGCGGTGGTCGTCGATCTCAGCGAGGAAGCGCTGAAGGCCGCCCATGCGGCGGATAAGCAGCGCGCCAAGGGCGGCGAGCTCGGCCTGCTGCACGGCGTGCCTGTTACCATCAAGGAAAACGTCGACTACGAGGGCCGGCCCAATTTCAACGGCGTGCCGGCGAACAAGRACCTCATTGCGCCGTCGGATTCGCCGGTGGTGCGCAACCTGAAGAAGGCCGGTGCGATCGTGCTCGGCCTCACCAACACGCCGGAATTCTCCTTCCGCGGCTTCACCGACAATCCCCTGCACGGGCTGACGCTCAACCCCTGGGATCCGAACATCACCTGCGGCGGCTCCTCGGGCGGCGCGGGCTCGGCGGTCGCCGCCGGCATCGGCACCATCGCGCATGGCAACGACATCGGCGGCTCGCTGCGCTGGCCGGCGCATTGCAACGGAATCGCCACCATCAAGCCGACGCAGGGACGCATCCCCGCCTTCAACCAGAGCGCAACGGCGGAGCGGCCGATGCTGGCGCATCTGATGTCGGCGCAGGGGCCGCTCGCCCGCCACGTCGCCGACGTTCGGCTGGGCCTGGAGGTGATGAGCCAGCGCGATCCGCGCGACCCCTGGTGGGTGCCGGCGCCACTGGTGGGTCCGAAGCCGAAGGGACCGATCAAGGTCGCGCTCGCCAAGATCCCGGAGGACATGGACGTCGATCCGTCGGTCACCGCGGCGTTGCGCCAGGCTGCCGACCATCTGGAGCGCGCGGGCTATCGCGTCAGCGAGGTCGATGTGCCCGACATCAACGGCGTCTGGCAGACCTGGTGCGACATCATCACCAACGAGACCGTGGTGATGCAGGAAGCCGGCATGTTGAAGGTCACCTCGGAAGACTTCCACAAGGCGTGGGGTGGCATGAAGACCAAGGCCAACGTGCTCGATCTGCCGGCCTGGATGCGCGCCACCGCCGCGCGCAACGGCCATATCCGCGCCTGGCAATTGTTTTTCGAGGCGTACCCCGTGGTGCTGGCGCCGACCACGGTGAAGCCGACGCCGGGCCCGCGCGACGACACCGTCAGCGCCGAGCGCGTGCAGGAGATCTTCTGGGGCGAGATCCGCTTCATCTCGGCCATCAACGTGCTGGGCCTGCCCGGCGCCGTGGTGCCGGTGGCATTGCACGACGGCAAGCCGATCGGCGTGCAACTCATCGCCGGCCGCTATCGCGAGGACCTCGCGCTCGACGCGGCGGCCGCGATCGAGAAGCGTGTGGGTGTGCTCGCTCATCGTCTGTGGGAGACGATGGAGTAGGTGATCCTCACCCTCTCCCCTTGCGGGAGAGGGTGGCTCGCCGCAAAGCGGCGAGACGGGTGAGGGGTCTCTCTCCGCGAACGCAGATTTTGCCTCGTGGATAGAGACCCCTCATCCGGCGCTTCGCGCCACCTTCTCCCGCAAGGGGAGAAGGAAAGCACTGCGCGAGGCGTACCAAACCGCACCGATTCATTAATTCAAATTGACTCAAATTTTAGCCAATTCACCAACAACCGTTAGGGTTACTTCCTCGATCTGTAGACGAATTATTGTCCGCTTTACCACCCGCCTCTAACACGAGGACGGCGGACAACGCACATGCCCATCACGGCCAATTAAGTGCGGCCCGCTCCACGCGGAGGTGGACGATGCGTAACGAGACGATCGCTATTCACGCCGGCTACGAACCCGAAGCCACCACGCACGCGGTCGCGGTGCCGATCTACCAGACAGCAGCCTACGCTTTCGACAGCGCCGATCACGGCGCGGCCCTGTTCAATCTCGAGGCCGAAGGTTTCCGCTACAGCCGCATCGCCAATCCGACCAGCGCCGTGCTGGAGAAGCGCATCAGCGAGCTCGAAGGCGGTGTCGGCGCGCTCGCAGTCGCGACCGGCCAGGCAGCGCTGCATTTCGCCTTCGTCAACGTCGCCGACCACGGCGGCAACATCGTTTCGGTGCCGCAGCTCTACGGCACCACCCACACGCTGCTCTCCCACATCCTGCCGCGCCAGGGCATCGTCGGCCGATTCGCCGAGAGCGACAAGCCGGAGGCGATCGAGAAGCTGATCGACGAGAACACCCGTGCCGTGTTCGCCGAGACCATCGGCAATCCCGCCGGCAATGTCTGCGACATCGAAGCGCTCGCCAAGATCGCGCATGCCCACGGCGTGCCGCTGATCGTCGACAACACGGTCGCAACCCCGATCCTGCTCAAGCCGTTCGATTACGGCGCCGACATCGCCGTGCATTCGCTGACAAAATTCCTGGGCGGCCACGGCACCACGCTCGGCGGCGCCATCGTCGATTCCGGAAACTTTCCGTGGGCGAAGTATGCCGACCGCTTCCCGGGCTACAACAAGCCCGACGCCTCCTATCACGGGCTGGTCTATGCCGAGCGCTTCGGCAAGACCGCCTATATCGAGCGCGCGCGCAGCATCTATCAGCGCACCATGGGCTCGGTGCTGTCGCCGTTCAACGCCTTCCTGCTGCTTCAGGGCATCGAGACCGTGGCGCTGCGGATGGAGCGCCACTGCGAGAACGCGCGCAAGGTCGCCGAATTCCTGCGCAATGATCCGCGCGTGGCCTGGGTCAACTACACCGGCTTCCCGGACAGTCCCTATTATCCGCTGGTGCAGAAGTATCTCGACGGCAACGCCTCCTCGCTGTTCACCTTCGGCATCAAGGGCGGCATGGAAGCCGGCAAGGCCTTCTATGACGCGCTGAAGCTGATCACGCGCCTCGTCAATATCGGCGACGCCAAGTCGCTGGCCTGCCATCCGGCCTCGACCACGCACCGGCAGATGTCGCCGGAGCAGCAGCGTACGGCCGGTGTGCTGCCGGAGACGATCCGGCTCTCGATCGGCATCGAGCATTCCGCTGACATCATCGAGGACATCGACCAGGCGCTGGAAAAGGCCTGCCCGTCGGCGCGCCTTCAGGCCGCGGAGTAGGCGGCCGGGCCGATGAGCATCTTGATCGACAAGGATCAGGGTGTGCCGAGCCCGGCGCTGGTGCCGGCCGAGGGCGATCTCGCACGCGACCGCGGCGGCGCCGAGCTCACCATCGGATTGATCAACAACATGCCCGATCCGGCGCTGAAGGCGACCGAGCGGCAGTTCATGAAGCTGCTTCAGGCAGCCGCGGGTCCGCGCCGCATCCGCTTCCACTGCTTTTCGCTGCCGTCGGTCAGGCGCTCGCCGGAAGCGATGTGGCATGTCGAGAGCGAATATTCCGATCTCTCCGATCTGAAGCGCCAAAAGTTCGACGGGCTGATCGTGACCGGCGCCGAGCCGGTCGCGCCCGAGCTCGATCAGGAACCGTACTGGCGCGATCTCACCGATCTGATCGACTGGGCCAAGGTCAACACGCGCTCGACGATCTGGTCGTGCCTGGCCGCGCATGCCGCGGTGCTGCATCTCGATCGCATCGAACGGCGGCGGCTGCCGGCCAAGTGCCATGGCATCTTCGACTGCGAGGCCGTCACGGGCGATCCGTTGACGCGTGCGGCGCCCGCCCCGCTCAAGGTCTCGCATTCACGGCTGAACGAGGTCGCCGAGAGCGATCTTGCGCAACACGGCTATCAGGTGCTGACGCGCTCGCGCGAGGCCGGGGTGGACGTATTCGTCCGGCAATATGCCAGCCGCTTCGTCTTCTTCCAGGGCCATCCCGAATATGACGCGCTGTCGCTTCAGCGCGAATATCTGCGCGACATCGGCCGCTACCTCGCGCGCGAGCGCGAGAATTATCCGGCGGTGCCCGTGAGTTATTTTGACGCAGCGACGGAAGAGAAGCTCGCACGGTTCGAGAAGCGGGCGAGGCACCAGCGCCATCCGGCCCTCAGCAACGAGCTGCCGGGACTGGCTTTGCGCGCCGATATCGCGGCCGGCAGCGCCGCGGCGGCGCTTTTCCGCAATTGGTTGCAATATCTCGCCGCCGATACCGAGGCGGCGCTACCGGCACGCTAGGCAAAGGATGTTGGCGCGGCATTAGCATTAACGAAGTGCGAAGCTTGCCTCGGGCGATGCACGAATGCTTCAGTGACGAGGTCGGGGCAAACAGGAAACGCGGTCGTGTTGTCGGCACTCCAGGGACGCGTGAGCAATCGGCTGGCCCGGCATTTCCGCACCGCGCCGCACCGGCTGCCGGCGCATGCGCCGATGGTGAGCTTCACCTTCGATGATGCGCCCGACAGTGCCGCAGGCGAGGGTGCGCAGCTTCTGGAAGCGCACGGTGGACGCGGCACGTTCTATCTCGCCGGCAGCCTGATCGACCAGCCGGGAGACCACTGGCGCGGCCTGTCGAACGATGCGATCGTGCGGCTGCATCGCAGCGGGCACGAGATCGCCTGCCACACATTTTCGCACCTGCGCGCAGTCGATCTCGACGAGGCCGCCATGGCGCGCGAGATCGAGCGGAACCGCAGCTATTTTCGCGCTGTCGACTCCTCGATCACGCTGGAGAATTTTGCCTATCCGTATGGCCTCGCCTCGGTCTGGCGCAAACCGCAGCTCGCCAAAACCTTCCGCTCGGCGCGCGGCATCCTTCCCGGCGTCAACCGCGATGTCGTCGACCTCCAGTTCCTGCGCGCCTCGCCTCTGGTCGATTGCGAGATCGATAAGGCCGGCATCGACCGCTATTTCGACGAGGCGATCGCGAGCGGCGGCTGGCTGATCTTCTACGGCCATGACGTCGTGGATGCACCGAGCCCCTATGGCTGCACGCCGGCCCTGCTGCGCCACGCGCTGCAGGCGGCCAAGACGCGCAACATGCCGATCGTGACGGTCGCGGAAGCGCTGCGGCGGATCGGGGCGTAGCCTTTTCCTTCTCCCAGAGGGCCCTTTCACCTCTCCCCGCTTGCGGGGAGAGGTCGGATCGCATCGCCAGATGCGATTCGGGTGAGGGGGACTCTCCACGAGTCCGTCTGTCACCTCCCTTGCGGAGACTCCCCCTCACCCCGACCCTCTCCCCGCAAGCGGGGAGAGGGAGAAGATGGACTTGCCACGCCCGCGCCGTCATGCGACTGGCGTTGTGTCGAATCTCACGGCCCGGTCCTGTTCCGCCCATGTCCGCCCCCTCCACCGCCTCGCTGCCTGCATCCGCCGACGGCCGCGACGCGCTGTCGGTGCTGCATTCGGTGTTCGGCCTGCCGGGCTTTCGCGGGGCGCAGGGCGAGATCATCCGGCATGTCACCGAGGGCGGCAACTGCCTGGTCTTGATGCCGACCGGCGGCGGCAAGTCGCTGTGCTATCAATTGCCGTCTCTGCTGCGCCAGGGCTGCGGCATCGTGGTGTCGCCGCTGATCGCGCTGATGCGCGACCAGGTCGCGGGCCTGATCGAGGCGGGCGTCAATGCCGCCGCGCTGAACTCGTCGCTGACGCCACAAGAGGCCTCCGACATTGAGCGCCGCCTGATCGCGGGCGATCTCGATCTGCTCTATGTCGCGCCCGAGCGTCTGGTCACGCCGCGCTGCCTGTCGCTGCTGGCGCAGGCGAAGGTGGCGCTGTTCGCGATCGACGAAGCCCATTGCGTCTCGCAATGGGGCCATGATTTCCGCCCCGAATATGTCGGCCTCTCCATCATCGCCGAGCGCTTTCCGGACGTGCCGCGCATCGCGCTGACCGCGACCGCCGATGAATTGACGCGCAAGGAGATCGTCGAGCGGCTCCAGCTCGGGAGCAGTCCGCAGTTCGTCTCCAGCTTCGACCGCCCAAATATCCGCTACGAGATCGTCGACAAGCGCAACGCGGTGTCGCAGCTGAAGGACTTCATCCGGGAGCGCCATGCGGGCGACGCCGGCGTGGTCTATTGCCTGTCCCGCAACCGGGTGGAGGAAGTCGCCGCCGCGCTCGATGACGCCGGCATTCGGGCGTTGCCCTATCACGCCGGGCTCGATGGCAGCATCCGCTCGCGCAACCAGGACCGCTTCCTCAACGAGGACGGCATCGTCATCGTCGCGACCATCGCCTTCGGCATGGGTATCGACAAGCCGGACGTACGCTTCGTCGCCCATCTCGATCTGCCCAAGAGCATCGAGGCCTATTACCAGGAAACCGGGCGCGCCGGCCGCGACGGCAAGCCGTCCGCCGCCTGGATGGCCTATGGCCTCTCGGACATCGTGCAGCAGCGCCGCATGATCGATGAGTCCAGCGGCTCCGATGATTTCAAGCGGGTCTCGATTCGTAAGCTCGATGCGCTGGTCGGGCTCGCCGAGACCGCGCAGTGCCGGCGCAAGCGGCTGCTCGGCTATTTCGGCGAGGCCGTGCACGGCGAGACCTGCGGCAATTGCGACAACTGCCTGACGCCGCCAAAAATGCGCGACGGCAAGGTGCTGGCGCAAAAGCTGCTGTCCTGTGCCTATCGCACCGGGCAACGCTTCGGCGCCATGCATCTGATCGACGTGCTGATCGGACGCCTGACCGAGAAGGTGACGCAGTTCGGCCACGACAAGCTGTCGGTGTTCGGCATCGGGCGCGAGCTCAACGAGAAGCAGTGGCGCACCGTGCTGCGGCAGCTGGTGGCGATGGGGCATTTGCAGAGCGACAGCGAAGCCTATGGCGCGCTGAAGCTGACGGAGACCGCGCGCGGCGTGCTGCGCGGCGAGACCGACATATGGCTGCGCGAGGAGGCGCCCGGCACCCGCATCCGGTCAAGCCGTGCCAAGTCCCGCCGTGGCGATTTGGCGCCGGCGGCAAACGCGCCGCAAGGCGATGTCGATCCCGAATTGCGCGCGCGGCTGCGGGCCTGGCGTTCGGAGATCGCGCGCGAGCGCGGCGTGCCGGCCTATGTGGTGCTGCACGATGCCACCATCGACGGCATCGTCCGGGCCTGGCCGACCACGCTCGACGAATTGCGCAACGTGCCCGGCATCGGCGACAAGAAGCTCGAGCATTACGGGGATGAGCTGCTGCAGATCGTGCGGACGCGGTAAGCGTCCTCACCCGTAGCCCGGATGGAGCGCAGCGAAATCCGGGGCAGTCTTTCCATATCGTGCCAGTCCCGGATTGCGCTTCGCTCCATCCGGGCTATAGACACTCTCTCCACACGTCATCCCGGACAAGCGCAGCGAAGCGGAGCGCCGATCCGGGATCCATACCGCGTGATCTATCTTAGGGCAGGCGCGACGACGTTCTTCGCATAACCACTTCCTGTGGTTATGGGTCCCGGCCTTCGCCGGGACGACACCGAAGATGTGGCCACAGTCTAGGCCCTCACTCACCCATTCCTGAACGCATACCCGTAGCCGTTCAGCGCCGGTGCGCCGCCGAGATGGGCGTAGAGGATCTTGGCACCCTTCTCGAAATAGCCCTTCTGCGTCAGGTCGATCAGGCCCTGCATCGACTTGCCCTCGTAGACGGGGTCGGTGATCATGGCTTCGAGACGCGCGGTGAGGCGGATCGCTTCCTTGGTCTCCTCCGACGGCACGCCATAGGCGGGATACGCGTAGTCCTCGATCAGCACGACGTCGTCCGCGACGAGGTCCTTGCCGAGCTCGACGAGCTTGGCGGTGTTCTGCGCGATCGAGAGCACCTGCGCCTTGGTCTGCGCCGGCGTGAACGAGGCGTCGATGCCGATCACCTTTCGCGCGCGGCCGTCGGCGGCGAAGCCGACCAGCATGCCGGCATGCGTGGATCCGGTGACGGTACAGACGACGATGTAGTCGAACTTGAAGCCGAGCTCGGCTTCCTGCTTGCGCACCTCCTCGGCGAAGGCGACATAGCCGAGCCCGCCAAATTTATGCACGGAGGCGCCGGCGGGGATCGCGTAGGGCTTGCCGCCCGCGGCTTTCACCTCTTCGATCGCCTCTTCCCAGCTCTTGCGGATGCCGATGTCGAAGCCGTCGTCGACCAGGCGCACGTCGGCGCCCATGATGCGCGAGAGCATGATGTTGCCGACGCGGTCATAGACGGCGTCCTCGTGCGGCACCCAGGCTTCCTGCACCAGGCGGCACTTCATGCCGATCTTGGCGGCGACCGCCGCGACCATGCGGGTATGGTTCGACTGCACGCCGCCGATCGAGACCAGCGTGTCGGCGTTCGAGGCGATCGCGTCCGGGATGATGTATTCGAGCTTGCGCAGCTTGTTGCCGCCATAGGCGAGGCCGGAATTGCAGTCCTCGCGCTTGGCATAGATCTCGACATTGCCGCCGAGGTGCTTTGACAGCCGCTCCAGCTTCTCGATGGGCGTCGGACCGAAGGTCAGCGGATAGCGCGCGAATTTTTCCAGCATCAGAGGATCATCCCGATTGGCGTTGAGCTGGCCGTAGCGACTAGCATGCGCGGGGAGAAATGTGCTCTCGAATGCTGCGCCCGTATTGCAGGTTAT
>NZ_JBFULT010000210.1:0-11787 GCF_054049755.1 Bradyrhizobium sp. P5_C11_2 | reverse complement strand
GGCCTTTTACGTCGTACAGTTTCTGACCGGTCTCGCCAGCGCAGCGTCGCTGTTCCTGGTGGCGTCGGGCCTGTCGATCATCTTCGGCGTGACGCGGATCGTGAATTTCGCGCACGGTGCCTTCTACATGATCGGCGCCTATATCGCCTTCACGCTGACCGAGCGCCTCTCAGGCGCATTCGGCTTCTGGGGCGCGATTGTCGTGGCAGCACTTGCCGTGGCGCTGATCGGCGTCATCGTCGAGATGGTGCTGCTCCGGCGCATCTACCACGCGCCCGAGCTGTTCCAGCTGCTCGCAACCTTCGGCCTGACGCTGATGGTCGAGGATCTCGTGGTGCTGATCTGGGGACCTGACGATCTCGTCGGCCGCCGCGCCCCAGGATTCAAGGGCGCTGTCGATTTCTTCGGCCAGAACATCCCGAGCTACGACCTGTTCCTGATCGTGCTCGGGCCGGTCGTGCTCGGCGTTCTCTGGCTGCTGTTCCAGCGTACGCGCTGGGGCGTGCTGGTGCGCGCCGCGACGCAGGACCGCGACATGGTCGCAGCGCTCGGCGTCAATCAGAAATGGCTGTTCACCTCTGTGTTTGCGGTCGGGGTCTTCCTCGCCGCACTCGGCGGCGCGCTCCAGATCCCGCGCGACGCCGTGCATCACGCCATGGACCTGCGCATCATCGTCGAGGTCTTCGTCGTCGTCGTGATCGGCGGCCTCGGCAGCATCATCGGCGCCTTCGTGGCGGCGGTGCTGGTGTCCGAGCTCAACGCTTTCGGCATCCTGATCTTCCCGAAAATTTCCATCATCCTGGTCTTCCTGGTGATGGCGGTGGTGCTGATCGTGCGGCCCTGGGGCCTGTTCGGCCGGCCAGAGGCACCCGCCCGCAAGACGCCCGGCCTCACCGTCAATCCCTGGCGGCCGCTGACGTCGAACGAGCGGCTGGCCGCGCTTGCAGTGCTCGTCATCGCGGCGACGCTGCCGCTGTTCGCCGGCAATTATGCGTTGACCGTCGGGTCCGAGATCGCGATCTTCGTGATCTTCGCCGTCAGCCTGCATTTCCTGATGGCGGTTGGCGGGCTCGCGTCGTTCGGCCATGCCGCCTATTTCGGGCTCGGCGCCTATGGCGTCGCCTTCCTCGCCAAGATGGCGGGGCTGCCGATGATCGTGTGCCTGCTGCTCGGACCGCTGCTGGGCTGTCTCGGTGCCGCCGTGTTCGGCTTCTTCGCGGTACAGCTCTCCGGCGTCTATTTCGCCATGCTGACGCTCGCCTTCGCGCAGATCGTCTGGTCGATCGCGTTCCAGTGGGTGAGCGTGACCGGCGGCGACAACGGCATTCTGGGCGTGTGGCCGGAAAAATGGGCGGCGAGCCCGTCGCATTTCTATTGGCTGTCGCTCGGCGTCGCCGCGCTGGTGACGGTCGCGCTGCGCGTCGCAGTGTTCTCTCCATTCGGCTACGGCCTGCGCGCCACGCGCGATTCGGCGCTGCGCAGCGAAGCCATCGGCGTCAACGTCAAACGCATGCAGTGGACGGCGTTCGTGATCGCGGGCACGACCGCTGGCATCGGTGGCGCGCTGTTCGCCTACCTCAAGGGCAGCGTCTTTCCCGACAATCTCGGCATCTCGCTCTCGGTCGATGCGCTGGTCATGGTGCTGCTCGGCGGCGTCGAGACGGTGTCGGGCGCGGTGATCGGCGCGATCGTCTACAAGGCGCTCAACATCTGGCTGGTGAGCCAGACCGATCTTTCAAAGCTCGTGCTCGGCGGCTTCATCGTGCTGATCGTGGTCGTCTTCCCCAAGGGCATCGTCGGCATGCTGGAGATGCTCGCGCAACGGCGCAAGAGCACGTCGCCGCCGGGGTCAACTCTGCTTGCCAAGCCGATCGGGTCTGCCGAATGAGCGTCGCACCCCCACTTCTCGTGGTCGAAGGTCTGACCAAATCCTATGGCGGCATTCATGCCGTGCGCGGCGTCTCGTTCTCGCTGCGCGCCGGCGAGATTCTGGCGCTGATTGGCCCGAACGGCGCGGGCAAGAGCACCTGCTTCGACATGCTCAACGRCCAGAACAAGCCTGATACGGGGCATGTCCGCCTGCTCGGCGAGGACACCACGGGGAAGAAGCCGCGCGAGATCTGGCGGATGGGAGTGGGGCGCACGTTCCAGATCACGGCAACGTTCGCCACCATGACCGTGCGGGAGAACGTGCAGGTCGCGCTGATCTCGCATGGAAAGCAGTTGTTCAATCTCTGGGGCGCGGCGCCGAACTTCGACCGTGGTGAGGCCGGCCGCCTGCTCGAGCTGGTCGGCATGGGCGGCTATGCGGACCGTCCTTGCGGCGAGCTCGCCTATGGCGACCTGAAGCGGCTCGAGCTGGCGGTGGCGCTCGCCAATGAGCCAAAACTGCTGCTGATGGACGAGCCGACCGCCGGCATGGCGCCGCGCGAGCGCGTCGACCTGATGCGTCTGACCGCGCAGATCGCGCGGGAAAAGTCGATCGGCGTGCTCTTCACCGAGCACGACATGGACGTGGTGTTCGAGCATGCCGACCGCATCATCGTGCTCAACCGCGGCACGCTGATTGCCGAGGGCTCGCCGGCCGAGGTGCGCGGCAATCCGCAGGTGCAGGCGGTTTATCTCGGCGAGGGCCTCGTCTACGATTCCCGCCATCGCGAGGGGACATCGGCATGAAGCTCACGGTCGAAGGGCTCAACAGCCATTATGGCCCGGCGCATATCCTGTTCGACATCGGTTTCGAGGTCGGCGAGGGCGAGGTGGTGGCCCTGCTCGGGCGCAACGGCGCCGGCAAGTCGACGACGTTCCGTTCGATCGTCGGCCTCGTGGCGCAGCGCTCGGGCCGCATCGTGTTCGAAGGCAAGGACGTCTCGGTGCGGCCGACGCACGAGATCGTGCGCAGCGGTCTCGGCTACGTGCCGGAAGAGCGCCGCATCTTCACCGACCTGACGGTCGAGGAAAATCTCGAGGTCGGCCGCCAGCCAAAGCGTCCGAACGCGCCATCCTGGACCCGCGAAAAGCTGTTCGCGCTGTTTCCGAATTTGAGCGAGATGCGCAACCGCCCGGGCGGYCGCATGAGCGGCGGCGAGCAGCAGATGCTGACCATCGCACGGACGCTGATGGGCAATCCGTCGCTGGTGCTGCTGGACGAGCCGTCGGAGGGCCTGTCGCCGAAGATCGTGGAGCAGATGGTCGATGCCATCCTGACCATGAAGAAGGAGGGCGTCAGCATCGTCGTCTCCGAACAGAATTTGCATTTTGCGCGGCTGATCTCCGATCGCGCCTATATCATCGAGCGCGGCCGCATCTGTTTCGGCGGCACCATGGCCGAGCTCGATGCGCGCCCGGATATCCGTGATGCGCATCTGTCGTTGTGAAGGGAACCGGTAGTCGATGGCGAGAAGCGTCGCGGTGAAAAAGGGCGTCAAGCAGGCCAAGCCCCCCTATGTGCTCGACGAGCAGGTCGGCTTCATCCTGCGCCAAGTCTGGCAGCGTCACAGCTCAATCTTCGCCCGCGACATCGGCACCAACATCACGCCGACGCAATGGGCGGCGCTGTCGAAACTCGCCGAGACCGGGCCGTGCTCGCAGAACCAGCTCGGGCGGCTCACGGCGATGGACGTCGCGACGATCAAGGGCGTCATCGACCGGCTGACGGCGCGTGGCCTGACCGAGACGAGCCAGGACCCTGAAGATGGTCGCCGGCTGCTGGTGAGCCTGACGCGCGCCGGCCAGCAGCTTGCGGAAAAAGTCGCGCCGAACGCGCTCGCAATCACCCGCGAAACCTTGGCGCCGCTCGAGCCCAGGGAACGCGAGATGCTGATGGCGCTGCTGAACAAGTTGCGGTGACGGGCGACTAACCTCGATGAGGACGTCATCGAGGATTTCCTGAATGAGAGTGGCGACGCGATTTGCGATGGTCGTGAGCGTTGGCGCGGCACTGGCGGCCAATTGCGCCCCGGTCCTGGCGGCGCAGGCCTATGAGGGGTTCTGGGCTTCCACCAAGAGGGATTGCCGCAATGACGACAGTCCCAACCGCATGAGCATCGAGGGCGGCAACCGCCTGTACTGGTACGAGACACGCTGCCGCGCCAGCGAGATCACCGCTGACGGAAAGCAAAGCTGGAAGATGCGGCTCGCCTGCGAAGGTGAGGGGGAGAAGTTTCGCTCCAATCCGCGGATTTCGGTCGCGGCGGATGGCAGGCTGGTGATYGACAACGGGCCGGTCGGGCAGGCCAAGCGGCAATTCTACATGCGTTGTGAAATTCCAAAGCGACGCTGACTGAGGCGATCAGGTTTTTCCCGGCCATTTGGCCCGGTAGCGGATCTCGCTGCCGTCGGGCTGCGCTTGCCACGGCCCGAACTCGTCCGTGTGCGGGGCCTTGGYGGACATTCCGATCGGATAGAGCCGGTTCGGCTGACCTTCAATGTTGACGGCGAGCTGCCGGTGCGAGGTCCGGAACGCGAGTTCGACTTCGCCTGCGATGACTGCTCTGTCGCCATCACGGCGAAGGCGATCGACGCTTGGCTCGCCCGGCATGGTGTTGAGGTCGGTTTGCAGTTCGATGGCGATGTTGCGTGCCGACGCCGGCATTGTCGCTCCGGCGGGGAGGCGAACCTCGAACACAAGAAGCGGGGTGGCGGCGTTCGGGTTAAGCCAGGGCGTGGCCGTTGATACAGCGTAGAAATAGTAGGCGGTGCCGGTGGCGACGCAGAGAAGGACGACGACGCCGAGCGCCTTCAGACTGTTGCGCGCGAGGCTGCCGGTGTTGCCGTCCCTGCCGGAACGCATCGCCAGTTTGGTCGCCAGCACGAGACCGGCGATCGCACCGGCCGGAGCGAATACAAACAGTGCCAACAGGCCCGATGTGATCGGATCCGCGCGATTGTCGAAACCGACGAGCTCAAGCAGCAGGAGCGTGGCGACGAAGCCTGCCACCGCACCGGCCACTCCGGCGGCAATCCGCGACGAACTCCTCATGTCTCCCTCGATGGTCCAGCAATGAACTGCCGCCGCCGAGGGCTGCCTGCATTAGACGCAACAGGCCTGCGACTTGTTCAATGCGTTCGAGAGGCCATACGGAGCGGCGAACCGCTCCGTCACTTCGCCACCACCTCCGGCACCTTGCCCGCGGGCGGCGTGTTGCGGCTGCGCTGGGTGCGCACGATGCCGTCGATGATGGTCATGCCGATGCCGGGGAGGTCGCCGAGCTGGACGCTCTCCAGAATGGTCTTGCCGGGCGAATGCTGCGCCTTGTCCATGATGACGAAATCGGCGGAGCGGCCGACCTCGATCAGGCCGCAATCGAGCTGCCGCATCCGCGCGGTGTTGCCGGTGGCGAGACAAAAGGCGAGCTCGGCCGGCAAATCGCCGAGCGATGACAGCATCGAGACCATGCGCAGGATGCCAAGCGGCTGCACGCCGGAGCCGGCGGGCGCATCGGTGCCGAGGATGACGCGATGCAGGTCGCCCATCTCGCGCGCGATGCGCAGAGTGAACAGGGCCGAGCGTTCGTTGCCGTTGTGAACGATCTCGAGCCCGCGCTTGCAGCCCTCGCAGATGCAGCGGATCTGGTCGTCGGGCAGCGCGGTGTGGCCGCCGTTGATGTGGCCGACCACGTCGGTGTCGGCCTCCAGCACCACGTCCTTGTCGATCAGGCCGGAGCCGGGGATCGAGGGGCCGCCGGTGTGGATCGTGCTCTGGATGCCGTATTTGCGGGCCCAGCCGACCATCTTTCGCGCGGTGGGGCCGTCCTTGACGCCGCCGAGGCCGACCTCGCCGAGCAGTTTGACGCCGGCCGCGGCCAATTCCTTGAAATCCTCCTCGACCATCTCGCATTCGATCACGGGCGCACCGGCATGAACCTTCACGCCGCCCGGACGCAGATTCCAGAATGCGCGCTGGGCGAAGATGGCCATCGCCTTCAGGCCGACGACGTCGCGCGGGCGGCCGGGCATGTGAACCTCACCGGCGGAAATCATCGTGGTGACGCCGCCATGCAGGTTGCTGTCGATCCAGCCGATCTGGTTCTGGCGCGGCGTCCAGTCGCCCGCCACTGGGTGGACGTGGCTGTCGATCAGGCCCGGCGCGACGGTGGTGCCGTTGGCCTCGACGATGGTGGTCGCGCCTTCGGTGTCGAGATCCTTGAAGCGGCCGATCGCGGTGATCTTGCCGTTCTCGGCGACGATGGTGTCGCCATCCAGGATCGGCTTTTCCAGGGCGCCGGACAGGATCAGGCCGATATTGCGGATCACGAGCTTCGAAGGTCCGGTGGCCTGGGGTGCGTCATGCGCCATGGAAGGGGTCCTTGTCCTTAACTGCAACGCTTTCGATCTTGGGCAGCCTTGACCGCGGGATCAAGCCGGATTATTCATTAGTATACGAATGATCGTATACAAACGACGCATAGCTGACATTCGCCCCGGAACCGCAAGGCAGCGACAGGGAAGGTGAGATGAGCAATTTCAACCAGGAAAGCGTTTTGAGCGTCCACCACTGGACCGACACGCTGTTCAGCTTCAAGACCACCCGCAGCCCGACCTTCCGCTTCCGCAACGGCGAATTCACCATGATCGGGCTCAAGGTCGGCGAGAAGCCGCTGCTGCGGGCCTACAGCGTTGCCAGCGCCAATTACGAGGACACGCTGGAGTTCTTCTCGATCAAGGTGCCGGACGGCCCGCTGACCTCGCGGCTCCAGCACCTGAAGGAAGGCGACGAGATCATCGTCAGCCGCAAGGCCACGGGCACGCTGGTGATCGACAATCTCGAAGAGGGCCGCAACCTCTATCTGATCGGCACCGGCACGGGCCTCGCGCCGTTCCTGAGCGTGATCAAGGACCCCGAGACCTATGAGCGCTTCGAGAAGGTGGTGCTGCTGCATGGCTGCCGTCACGTCAAGGAGCTCGCTTATGGCGAGATGATCACCGAGACGCTGCCGAAGGACGAACTGCTCGGCGAGTACATCCAGAACCAGCTGATCTACTATCCGACCGTGACCCGCGATCCCTTCCGCAACCGCGGCCGCATCACCGACCTCATCACCTCGGGCAAGCTGTTTGCCGACATCGGCCTGCCGGTGCTGGAAGCGGCCCATGATCGCGTCATGATCTGCGGCAGCCCGGCGCTGGTCGCGGACACGCGCGTGCTGCTCGGCGARCGCGGCTTTGTCGAGGGCAATCACGGCGAGCCGGCCCAGTTCGTGGTCGAAAAGGCCTTTGCCGAGCGCTAGAGCCCGTTCCGCTGAAGCGGAACAGGCTCTAGAGTCTTATTCTGACGCGTTTTCTTTACGCGAACCGGTACCCACTTCGCTCGAAAACGCTATGGGTCCAGAATTCTTGCGCAAGAAGACCGCATTTTCGCCCTCGCACGGGCGTTGCGGGGCCGATTCTGCGCACGATACACTGTGGGAGCGAATCAGCGGAGTTCCCACATGGTTGCGGACAGCGACAGCAACATCGCCTGGCACCGGGTCCAGTTGAAGAAGAACCGCGCCGAGTTGAAGGCGCTCGAGACCGCGCGCTTCACGATGGKCGAGATCGCCTCATCGAAGCGCGCCGGCCAGACCCAGAAGACGATCGCGGAACTGAAGCGCAAGATCGCGCAGTCCGAGCGCACCATCGCCGATCACGACAAGCGTACCCGTAGGCCGCTCGGCACCGACCTGCAGAGCCTCAGCAATGGCAGTTGGAGCCATTGGGACGCCTATACCAGCCAGCAGCAGCGCAAGACCGGCCACCGCCCGCCGGAACGCGGATAGGCGATCTTCTCTTCTCCGCGGTTCCGGCTCTTGCGCGTCGCCTCGCGCACACCATCTGGTTGAGGCGCCACCAACCATTCCGGTGATCCCATGCCACCGCGCCTCGATTTCACCAGCGAGGCCTTCTTCCGCGATCCGCCCAAGGCGATCGCGGCGCTGCGCGCGTCCGGCCCCGTGGTCGCGACGCGTTTTCCCCTGGTCGGCGACGTCTGGATCACAACCACGCACGATGCCACCGCGCAGGTGCTGAAGGACGGCGCGACATTCACGCTGCGCAAGGAGGGCGGCGAGGTCGCCGGCCTGCGCTGGTGGATGCCCAAACTCGTCACCACCATCGCCAACAACATGCTGACCATGGACGAGCCGGACCACACCCGGCTGCGCAGCATCGTGGACGAGGCCTTTCGCCGCCGTGCGATCGTCGCGATGGAGCCGCGCATCCGCGCCATCGCCGTCGATCTTGCCGATGACCTGTTCGCGAAGGGAAGTCCCGCCGATCTCGTCCAGGCCTACGCCCGCATCCTGCCGCTGTCGGTGATCTCCGAGCTGCTGGGGCTGCCTGTGGCCGACCGCGCTCGCTTCATCGCCTGGGCCAACAAGATGTCGTCGCTGACGAATGTCGTCAGCTTCTTCCGGCTGCTGTTCGCATTCCGCAAGATGCGAGCCTATCTCGGAGAGCAGTTGCAGCTTGCACGGCTGCACGGCGGCGAGGGCCTGATCGCCGAGCTGGTCCAGGTCGAGCGCGAGGGCGGCCAGATCACGCCGGACGAAATGGTGTCGATGGTGTTTCTGCTGCTGGCGGCCGGCTCCGAGACCACCACGCATCTGATCAGCGGCTCGGTCTACGAGCTGCTCAGGAATCCCGGCCTTCGCGACTGGCTGGAGGAGGATTGGAGCCGCATCTCGCTCGCCGTCGAGGAATTTTTGCGATTCGTCTCGCCGGTGCAGTTCTCCAAGCCGCGCTATGTGCGGCGTGACGTTGAGCTCGATGGCGYGCGCCTGAAGAAGGGCGACCGTGTCATGGTCATGCTCGCCGCGGCGAACATGGATCCGGCGGTGCATGACCAGCCTGTGCGGCTCGATCTCGAACGCAAGCCGAACCGCCACCTGTCGTTCGGAACGGGAATTCATTTCTGCCTCGGCCATCAGCTCGCGCGCATCGAGGCGGCCTGCGCGCTGGAAGCGCTGTTCGTGCGATGGCCGAAGCTCGGCCTCGCCGTCGATCCCGAGGACATTCACTGGCGCAAGCGGCCGGGTCTCCGTGCGATCGCGAAGCTGCCGGTCGTCGCAGCGGACCGTCAGCCGGCCGATTTCCGCGATCCTACGATGTCGCGTTCCCAGCCGAACACCGAGCGGCCGTCGAGTTCGGGCGATGCGGCCCGCTCGCCTGCGATGTAGGCCTCGACCGATGGCCCCTGCGCGGTGMGTTCCAGGCGCCGGGCCTGATCGTCGAGGCGCCTGATCGCCTGCATCTCCTCGTCGCGTCCGAGCTTCGCGTTCTGGATCGCGCCCTTCAGCACGCGGATGGTCTCGTCATAGACCTTGATCGGGACGGGGAAGGGATGCCGGTCCTTGCCGCCATGGGCGAGCGAGAAGCGCGCCGGATCGTTGAAGCGATAGGGGGCGCCATGCACGACTTCGGCGACCATCGCGAGCGAGCGCACGGTGCGCGCGCCGACCCCAGGCGTCAGCAGCAGCTCAGGGAAGTCGACCGGGCCGCGTTCGGCGGCCGCGGCCAGCGTGCCGTGCAGGCGGCGGGCGAACACGTCCTTCGGCCGCACGTCGTGATGGGCGGGCATGATCAGATGGGGCAACATCGCCTGGGCGGGCTCTGTCCCGTTCAGCCGCTCGAATTCGGCGATGATGCGGTCCGGGCCGAGGTCGGACAGCAGCTCCAGCTGCGCGGTGCGCGAGACACAGGCGCGATGATCGGTGAGATTGACGATCTCGCCCTGCTCGGGGCCGTCGATCGCACTATGCGGCGCATCGACAAAGCTCTTCAGCGCCTCGGAATGCCAGTGATAGCGGCGGGCCTGGCGCTTGTCGCCGTTCATGCCCTGCTGCACCACCGTCCATTTGGCATCGGCGGTGACGAAGAAGCCGTGCAGGTAAAGATCAAAACCATCCTGCACCGCTGCGCTGTCGACCTTTGCCACCAGGCGGCTGGCGCGGGTGAGTTTCGCGCCGTCGAAACCGACGCGGTCGCCGAGCTGCATCAATTCATCCGGCGTCTTGCGCGAATGCTGGCCGCGGCCGCCGCAGACATAGATGCCGAGCTCATCCTGGAGCGGGCCGAGACCGCGCTTCAGCGCACCGATCACCGATGTCGTGATGCCCGAGGAGTGCCAGTCCATCCCCATCACGGCGCCGAACGACTGGAACCAGAACGGGTGCGACAGCCGCTGGAGAAACGCATCGCGCCCGTAATGATGCACGATGGCCTCAGTCACGATCGCGCCGAGCGAAGCCATGCGGGTCGCGAGCCAAGGCGGAACCCGGCCGGTGTGCAGGGGAAGGTCGGCGCTGCCGGTTCGTCTGGTCATGATTGCCCAGAAATAGCGCAGTTCGGCGACGGTTGCACGTGAGGAATGCTGCGTTGCACTGAACGAGGGGAGCGAAGACGCCGGAAAGGCGTTGAGCGCAGACTCGATCGCAATGGCGGGGACACCGATGAATCTGCAGATCGTCACGGCCGAGATCGACAAGATGCTCGGCTGGATACCTTCGTGGTTCGTTGGTCTCAGCCTGATCGCCGGCGCGATCCTGCTTGCGCTGCTCGTCTATCGGGTCGGCGTCTGGCTCCTGACGCGGGCGTTTGGAATTCGGCTTCCGCTCCTCGAGGTGTTCATCGAACGCACCGCCGGGCCGGCCCAGCTTGCGCTATGCCTTGCCGGCGTCGCATTGGTGCTTCCGCTGGCGCCGCTCGATGACACGATTCGTACGCCGCTGATGCGCCTGTTCGTGGTCGCCTTCATCGCGCTGATCGGGTGGATATCGATCCGGATCGTGGACATGAGCGCGGCGCGCTATCTCCAGAACTTTCGCGATGTCACCGAGAATTTCGTCGCGCGCAAGCACGTCACCCAGGTGCGCGTGTTCAAGCGTGTGACCGACACCATCATCGTGATCATCACGGTGTCGACCGCGCTGATGACGTTCGATTCGGTGAAGCAATACGGCGTCAGCCTGTTTGCCTCCGCCGGTGCCGCCGGCATCATCGTCGGTCTTGCCGCCCGGCCGCTGCTCAGCAATCTGATCGCGGGCCTGCAGATCGCGATCACCCAGCCGATCCGGATCGAGGACGCCGTGATCATCGAGAACGAATGGGGCTGGGTCGAGGACATCGCCTCGACCTATGTCGTGATCCGGCTGTGGGACTGGCGGCGCATGGTGGTGCCGCTGTCCTATTTCATCGAAAAGCCGTTCCAGAACTGGACCCGCGACACCGCATCCCTGATCGGCGTGATCGCGCTCCATGTCGACTACCGCGCCGACGTACCGCGCATCCGGCGCTGGCTGGCGGAGGCGGTGAAGGATTCGAGCCTCTGGGATGGCGCGGTGGTCAATCTCCAGGTCATCGACGCGGATTCACGCACCATCGAGCTTCGCGCGCTGGTCAGTGCGCGCAACGCGCCGCAATCCTGGGACCTGCGCTGCGAGATGCGGGAGAAGCTGATCGCCTTCATCCGCGATGAGATGCCGGAAGCCCTGCCGCGCGAACGCGCGATCCTGATTCCGTCGGGAGGCGGCGACGATACCGAATTCCTGCGGCAGCCCGCTGCGCCGGAGAAGATGCGGTCGAACGCGCGCAATTGAACGGGCGGCCTCCTATTGAGCCCTCGCGGCGCCGCGCAAGCCCGCCTGCTGCTGGATCGTGTCCAGCGCGCCGGAGGACTGCTCCTCTGCCACAAAGCTATTGAGCAACGGGAGTGCGCTCTCGCGTCCCTTCGGGATGGCGATGGCCAGGTGCTCTGCGCCCCAATTGCCGTCGAGGAGCTTCGCGCCTGGCATCTGGTCGGACATCTCGAAC
>NZ_JBFULT010000209.1:0-11802 GCF_054049755.1 Bradyrhizobium sp. P5_C11_2 | reverse complement strand
CCGCGCGGGCCGACCGGCTTCAACGCAAAACGCTATCGCTGGGTCAAGAAGAAGATGGATCGCTTCGACGTCTGCCCGGGCGCGGACGAGACCGTCGTCTACAGCGTCGGCACGCTCTATGGCGAGTGGATCGACGGCACGCCGTTCGAGGGCAACCGCTATGTCGACCGCTTCGTCGTCAGGAGCGGGCAGATCGTTAAGATGGACGTCTGGAACGACAGCGCCGAGCGAATCCTGGTCCAGCGCGGGATCGAAGCCTAACCTCTTCGTGCCACCTTCGGCAGCTTGACGACGCGATTGCCCGCCACCTCGTCGGCATAGGGCGCGAGAATATCGAGCAGGTCGCGGCCGCGCTGCGGGGCAGGGGCCACCAGCGCGCGATTGGCCACGGAATCCAGGTGATGGTGCATCAATTCCATCACCTTGGCCTCGTCCCCCTTGGCGAGCGCGACGATGATGGCGCGATGCTCGTTGATGGCGCATTCGGTCGAATGCGGCCGGCTGTAGAGCGACAGCGTCAGGCAGCAGCGATAGGCAACCTCGCTGACATAGCGCACCAGGATCGGGCTGTTCGTCATGTGCGCGAGCAGGATGTGGAATTCGGTGGCGAGCCGGATCGAGACCGCGTCCGAACCGTCGCGCGCGCGGTCCTCGGCATCGACATGGGCGTTCAGCTCCGCGATCTGGCTCTTGCTCAGCTTGCCCGCGAGCTGGCGGACCACGAGCCGTTCGAGCTCGATGCGAATGTCGAAGGCGTCGCGCGCCTCCTGCCAGCTCGGCGTCGCCACCACTGCGATCCGGTTGCGGCGGAGCTCGACCAGGCCTTCGGCGGCCAGTTGTCCCAGCGCGTGGCGGGCGATGGTACGGCTGACGCCGAAACGCTCGCCGAGCGAATCCTCCGGCAGCTTGGCGCCGGGCTCCAGCGCCTGCTCGATGATCGCGCGCCGGAGCGCACGGCAGATGACGCTGACCTTGTCTGACGATTCGGAAGTCTTGCTGGTGGCGCGCGCCGACATCGGCGAATCCTTGGGGTGGATGGTCGCTCCTCTTTAGCATGGAGGTGTCGCAATCCAGCGCTCGAATTGCATGCAGTTTGGTGCCCCGATTGCCTAAAACGAGCCCGGCCGCCTGGCGCGCCAATAGGCTAGGTCATTGATTTGGCGTGGGGCGAAGGCTGGCACTCAGCTTGCATGCACTTTCGCTGTGATGCGCATGCAACCCAACGCTCAATTTGACGGCCAGCCCGTTCCCGAGGAGGCCGGCGCGACAGCGATCGAGCTGTCCGAGGCGTCCGTGACCTTCGGGCGCGGCGACCGCGCCGTGCCTGCTCTGTCCAGGACCACGCTCAAGATCGCCGACGGCGAGTTTGTCGCACTGGTCGGCCCATCCGGATGCGGCAAATCGACCATTTTGCGTCTCGTCAGCGGCCTGGTGCAGCCGACCAGCGGCGTCGTCATCGTCGGCGGCCGCGAGGTCGCGGCGCGGGCGTTGCGGGTCGGCATGGCCTTCCAGAACCCGACCATGCTGCCGTGGATGACGATCGAGCGGAATATCATGCTGCCGCTGAAGATCGTCGAGCCGTTCCGCTCGAACTTCCGCAAGCTGCGCAAGACCGCGTTCCGCGACAAGGCCAACGCGCTGCTGGAGCAGGTCGGCCTCAAGGGCTTTGGCAGTCGTTATCCCTGGCAGCTCTCCGGCGGCATGCTCCAGCGCGCCAACCTTTGCCGTGCGCTGATTCATGAGCCGCGCCTGCTGCTGCTGGATGAGCCGTTCGGCGCGCTCGACCAGTTCACCCGCGAGGAGCTGTGGTCGATCCTCCAGAATCTCTGGATGACGCATAAGCCGACGGTGCTGCTCGTCACCCACGATTTGCGCGAGGCCGGCTTCCTTGCGAGCCGCATCTGCGTGATGAGCGCGCGGCCCGGCCGCATCCTCGACGACAGCCGCGTCGAATTCGTCCGCCCGCGCACCGTCGCCATGACGTTCGAGCCGGATTTCGTCGCGCTGAACCAGAAGCTGCGCGCCTTCATCGAGGATGCGCGCACCGCCGCCCAGGAAGGGACAGCCTGAAATGACCGGCATCGATATCAGGCAGAAGGCGTGGTCGGCGGGGCTGATCGTGCTGTTCTTCGTCGCCTGGGAACTGTTCTGCCTGATGACCGGCATGTCCGATCTGGTGCTGCCGCGGCCGTCGCAAGTGTTCGTGACGCTGTTCCAGCGCTTCCCGGTGCTGTGGCCGCATATCCTGCAGACGCTTGCGACCACCATGTTCGGCTTCGTGCTCGGCGTGGCGCTCGGCGTTGCCCTTGGCGCGATCATCGGTGTTTCCAGGACCGCCTACGACACCTGCTATCCGCTGCTGATCGGCTTCTCCTCGATCCCCAAGGTCGCGGTGGTACCGATCTTCGTGCTGTGGTTCGGCTCCGGCACCGTGCCGGCGGTGCTGACCGCGCTCTCGATCTGCTTCTTCCCGATCGTGGTCAACATCGCGACAGGCCTTGCGACCACCGAGCCCGAGCTCGAGGACGTCCTGAAGGCACTCGGCGCCAGCAAATTCGACATTCTCTGGAATGTCGGCCTGCCCAGGACCATGCCGTTCTTCTTCGCTTCGCTGAAGGTCGCGGTCTCCTACGCTTTCGTCGGCGCGGTGCTGTCCGAGACGGTCGCCTCCAACCGCGGCATCGGCAATGTCATGATGACCGCGTCCTCCAATTTCAACGTGCCGCTGGTGTTCGCCGGGCTGTTCGTGCTCGCGGGCCTCGGCGTCGCGCTCTATGCCGTGTTCTCGCTGATCGAGGGGCGGGTCACCGGTTGGGCCACGCGCAAGAACGACGTCATCGCCACCTGAACTGACATTTTCAAACCGTCACGCAACGAAGCTTGAGGAGGTCTCGATGTTGAGAAAAGTAACTGCCGCGCTGCTGGGATTGGCCCTGTCCGCGGGCGCTGCCACGGCCGAGGAAACCACGATCAAGTTCACGCTGGGCTGGAAGACGCAAGGCAGCGATGCCGCGTTCTTCTATGCCAAGGACAACGGCTTCTTCAAGGAGGAAGGCCTGAACGTCGTGATCGACCAGGGCGAAGGCTCCGGCGCCACGGTCACGCGCGTCATGTCGGGCGCCTATGACGCCGGCTTCGGCGACGTCAACGCCATCATCCAGAACGCCTCGACCAAGCCGCAGGACGCCCCCGTCATGGTCTACATGATGTGGAACCAGCCGCCGTTCGCCATCGTCGCCAAGAAGAGCAGCGGCATCAACACCATCAAGGATTTCGAGGGCCATACGCTCGGCGGCGCGCAGGGCACGCCGACGACGCGGCTCTTGCCGGTGTTCACGCGCAAGAACGGGCTCGACGGCGAGAAGATCAAGATCTCCAACATGGCCCCGAACCTCCAGGAGCCGATGCTGATCAAGGGTGACATCGACGCGGCGCTGGTCTTCAACATCACGAGCTATTTCAACCTTGTGCTCAACCGCCAGGACCCGGACAAGGACTTCAAATGGTTCTCGTTCGGTGAGTACGGCCTCGATCTCTATTCCAACGGCGTGATGGTCTCGAAGAAGTTGCTCGCATCGAACCCGAAGGCGGTTTCAGGCCTCGTGCGTGCCATCAACAAGGGCGCGATCGCGGTCGCCAAGGACCAGAACGCCGGCATGAAGGCGGCGCTGAACTACGACAACCTCATCAACGCGGAGGTCGAGAAGCGCCGGCTGCAATATTCCTTCGAGAAGCTGATCGTCTCGCCGGAGATGAAGGAGATCGGCATCGGTGACATCAAGGATGACCGCATGACGCGTGCCATCGGCATCGTGGTCGAAGGCTATCAGCTCGCCCGCGCGCCGACACCGGCGGAAGTGTTCTCGCGCGAGTTCCTGCCGCCGCGCGCGGAGCGGGAGCTGGTCTATACGGCCAACTGAATCTGGAGAGGCGGTCATGGCCACGGAGATTTCGGCAAGCAGCCTGTTCCGGGGCCCTGATCGCGGCACCAGCGACAACGTCGTGCTGCGGCACGACGGCGGTGTCATCACCGACATCTCGGAAGGAGCGCGGCCTGCCGGCGGGCCGCGCTCCTTCGTCATTCCGGCTCTCGTCAACGCCCATGACCACGCCCGCGCGACCGCGTCGTCCTTCGGCGCGGTCGGCATGCCCCTGGAAAGCTGGATCCTGCGGACCGCGCTGGGCACGCCGGTCGATCCCTATCTCACTGCAGCCTCCGCGCTGGCGCGCGCGGCGAAGGCCGGTTGCGCCGCCATGATGGTGCACTACACACGTCCAAGCGGCACGATGGCTTTGGTCGACGAAGCCAAGGCTGTCGCGCGAGCCGCGTCCGATGTCGGCATCCGCATCGCCTTTGCGATGGCCGTACGCGACCGGAATCCGATCGTCTATGGCGACGCGGAGCCGGTGCTCTCCGGGCTTTCAAGCGATGACCGCAAGACCGTCGAGGAGCTGTTCGTCCGCGCGCCGATGTCGCCAAAGGCCTATATCGAGCTGACCGACGCCATTGCCGCTGACATCGCCGGCCCGATGGTCGACGTGCAGCTCGGGCCTGCCGGCGTGCAATGGTGCTCGAAGCCGCTGCTGGAAGCGGTGGCGGAGAATTCGGCGAGGACCGGCCGCCGCATCCACATGCATCTCCTTGAGACCGTGTATCAGCGCGCCTGGGCCGATCGGAATTTCCCGGACATGGTACGCTGGCTGCGCGACATCGGCTTCTTGTCCGAGCGGCTGACGCTCGCGCACTGCATCCACGCCCGGCCGGATGAGCTGGAGATGATCGCAGCCTMCGGCACGCGGATCGTCACCAATTTCAGCTCGAACATGCATCTGCGCTCGGGGCTGGCGCCGATCGCCGCCGCGCACAAATGCGGCTGCGCCATCGCGGTCGGCGTCGACGGGCTGGCGCTGGACGAAGACGACGACGTTCTGCGCGAGATGCGGCTGGTGCAGATGGCCCATGGCGGCCTTGGGTTTAAGGCGACGTGGACGCCGGGCGAGATGTTCGCGCTCGCCGTCCGCAATGGCCGGCGCGCGACCGGCGCGCCGGGCAGCGGCGAACTCGTCGTTGGCAATCCGGCCGACTTCGTCGTGATCGATCTGGACCGGCTCGACCGCGACCAGATCATGCCCGTCGATCCCATGGCGCTGCTGTTCGCGCGAGGCAATGCATCCCTGGTGAAGGAGGTCGTCGTCGCCGGCAAGACCATCGCAAGGGACGGGGCCTGCGTTGGCGTTGACCTGCCGGCGATCGAGCAGGAGTTGCGCGCGATGTACCGCGCCAATGTCGGCAAGCTCGGACGTTTTCAGCGGGTGTGGCCGCCGCTGTCGGAGCGACTATCCGGCTGGTTCGCGCAGCAGCTCACCTGCGAATAGGACGAGGCACGATGCCTCCTTTGCTCCGGCCGATATAAATCCGCGATAGCTGATAGGCGGAACCTCGTCTGGCGACCGGTTCGGCTCTGGGCTAAACCGTGCGCGACTCCGCGCCGGCGGAGCCATGACCTCTTGAGGAGCCCCCGATGCGTCTACCCACCGTTCTCCTGGCCGTCACATGTCTTGCGGGCGCAGCTTCAGCCGAAGACCTGTCGGGCACGCTCCAGAAGGTCAAGGAGACCAAGAAGATCACGCTGGGCTATCAGGAGGCCTCCGTTCCCTTCAGCTATCTGGATGGCGACCAGAAGCCGGTCGGCTTTGCCCTGGAGATCTGCCTCAAGATCGTCGATGCCGTGAAGCAGCAGCTTGGCATGCCCGACATCGCCGTCGACTTCACCGCCGTGACGTCGTCGAACCGCATCCCGCTGATGGTCAACGGCACGCTCGACCTGCATTGCTCGGCGACCACCAACAACGCTGATCGTCAGAAGCAGGTGGCCTTCACCAACACCCATTTCCTGAGTGCGACGCGGTTCGCCGCCAAGAAGGCCGCAAAAATCAACACCATCGACGATCTCAAGGGCAAGGCGGTCACGGCGGTGGCGGGGTCGGTCAACCTGACGCAGCTCGCCAAGGTCAACACCGAGCGCAATCTCGGCATCAATTTGATGCCGGCCAAGGACCAGGCCGAGGCCTTCCTGTTGCTCGAGACCGACCGCGCCCAGGCCTACGCGCTCGACGACGTCCAGCTTGCGGTCGCGATCGCGCGCTCGAAGGAGCCGCAGCTCTTCATGATCAGCGAGGAGACATTCTCGAAGCCGGAGCCCTACGGGATCATGCTGCGGCGAGAGGATGCGCCGTTCAAGGCGCTCGCTGATCGCGCCACGRCGGAGCTTTATGCAAGCCCGGAGATCGAGGTGCTCTACAAGAAGTGGCTGCAATCGCCGACGCCGCCGAACGGTCTCAACTACAACGTCCCGATGTCGCCGGCGCTGCGCAACGCCTTCAAGACGCCGAGCTCGAGCTTCGATCCGGATGTCTACACGGTGAAATGAGGCGAGGGCGGTTTTCACCTCTCCCCGCTGGGGAGAGGTGGGCACTGCGAGCTCAGCTTGATCTATCTTAGCGCGCCCGCGGCGTGTCGAGCAGTTGTCCGGCCAGCGCCGCGCCGATGGCCGCGATCGCGGCCAGCGCCAAGGCCCAGACGACGAACAGCCGATGGCCGATCAACGCGCCGCTGACGAGCGGTGCGCTGATATTGGCGCCTGACATCAGCGACTGGTTGAGTCCCATGATCATGCCCTGGCGATTGATCGCGGTCGAGCGCGACAGTTCCGCTGTCAGCGTGCTGCGGGCGAACATGGTGCCGACAATGATCAGCGTCAGATCAATCGCGAGCAGGCTGATATTGTTGCCAGCCGCAAGGCCGGCGAACCCGAGCCCCATGCAGGCGAACGCTGCCGCCACGATGCCGCGGTCGGAGGCGACCAGGTTGGCGCGTGTGATCAGGAGACCCTGGACCACCATGTTGATGAAGCCGGCATAGGCGAACATCCAGCCGAGCTCGCGCGCGCCGAACGCGTGTCCGTCCCACGAGAACCGCGCCGACAGGAACAGCCCGATCTGCGACAGGAACATCGAGTTGACGAAGAAGAATACGATGAGGAGACCGAGCAGGCGCCACGCGTAGCGCATGCCAAGCAGGCTGCGGGTCAGCGTCGGCTCGGGCACGCGGTGCTGGTACAGCGGTTCCGAGGCCGGATGGTCTGGCGGGAGCAGGGCGATCGTCGCGAGGATGCTGACCAGTGAGAGCGCGGCCGCGGCCCATACCGGCGCGGTCTGACCGTAATGGACGAGGACGCTCGAGAGCGCCGGCCCGAGCAGAAGCCCGGTTCCGATGGCGCCGCTGGTCATGCCGAGCGCCTGCTTGCGTGTCGCCGGCGCGCTGTGCTCGGCGGCATAGGCGTGGGCGACCGAGATGTTGCCCGATGTGAGGCCGTCGATGATGCGCGCCAGAAATACCAGCGTCAGATTGCCCGCCATCGCGAGCAGGACAAATCCGATCAAGGTTCCGATCTGGCTGACGACCAGAACCTTCCGCCGGCCATAGCGATCCGACAGCATGCCGACCACCGGGCCGGCGATGAGCTGGCAGACGGCATAGACCGAGATCAGGGCGCCGATCAGGAACGGCGTTGCGCCGAGCCGCTGCGAGTAGAACGGCAGCAGCGGCAGGATGATCCCCATTCCCGTGGCATCCACGGCCACGACGACGAAGGTCGGCACGAGCGTCAATGCGCCGTCGGCCGCCATCACCTCGCGTGCTTCGGTCGTGGAACCCGGGCCCATCGCGCGTTGTTCTCGTTCGCTTTTTCGTGATCGATTGCAATCCAGCGGGTTATATAGTTGCAGGCTAATAGTTCGTGTCCTATCTAATTTGCATGGCTCCCTCGCAGGCTCATATCTACGCCGAACTCGGCCGGCTCATTGCGCGGCTGGCCCGCATCTGGCGCCGCGAGTCGGATCAGGCTCTGTCCGATCATGGCCTGTCCTATGCGACTGCGATTCCGCTTCTGGTGCTGTCGCGCCAGGGCGAGAATGTCCGGCAGGGCGTGCTTGCCGACGAGCTCGGCATCGAGGGGCCGTCGCTGGTGCGGCTGATCGACCTGCTTCAGGCCGAGGGTCTGGTGGAACGCCGCGAGGATCCGACCGATCGGCGTGCCAAAACGCTACACTTGACGAAAGCGGGAGACGCCAAGGTCGAGGAGACCAACCGGGTGCTGCGCCGGGTGCGGGCGAGCCTCTTGAAGGATATCGGGCCCGAGGAACTTGCGATAACCTTCGAGACGCTCCAGCGCATCGAGCGGCGGGCCAGCCGCCTGCATCACACGAAGACATTTCTCGAGGCGAAATAGTCATGCGTGCGGAAGAGCCGTTCCTGGTCCGCCACGCGGACCTCGTTTTCGCTTTGAAGACGTTTGCCGCGTCGATGCTGGCGCTCGTGATCGCGCTCGCCATGGATCTGCCGCGGCCGTATTGGGCGATGGCGACGGTCTACATCACCTCGCAGCCGCTTGCCGGCGCGACCAGCTCGAAGGCGTTCTTCCGCGTGATGGGCACGCTGATCGGAGCGACCGTGACGGTGGCGCTGGTGCCGAACCTGATCAATGCGCCGGAGCTGCTGTGCCTCGCGATCGCGCTCTGGGTCGGGCTCTGTCTCTATCTGTCGCTGCTCGACGGCACGCCGCGCAGCTACGTCTTCATGCTCGCCGGATACACGGTCGCGCTGATCGGCTTTCCCTCGGTGTCCGAGCCGGGCAACATTTTCGATACCGCGGTGGCGAGGGTGGAGGAAATCTCGCTCGGCATCATCTGCGCCAGCCTGGTCTCGACCATCGTGTTTCCCCGCAGCGTCGCGCCTGCGGTCGCTGGCCGCGTCGACACCTGGCTGGCGGATGCGCGCCGCCTCAGCCAGGTCGTGTTGCTGCGCGACGGCACCGCCGAAACGCGCCGCGCCAGGCGCCTCAAGCTTGCGACCGACATCGTCGAGATCGACACGCTCTCCACCCACCTTGCCTACGATCGTCTGACCGATCGCAATGCCGTGAGCGGCCTCGGCGAAATCCGGCTGCGCATGCTGATGCTGCTGCCGGTGATTGCCTCGCTCGAGGACCGGCTGGCGGCGCTGGGCGAGGAGGCCTTGCTACGGCAGAGCGAGTTGAAGCGACTTCTGGAAGAGCTCGCGCAATGGATCGTCAGCGACGTCGGCGCGCGTCAACCGGCCGAGCGGATTCGCGCCATGATCGCCGAGCGGCAGGCGGTGCTCGACGGCAGCGCGTCCTGGGAGCGGATCATCACCACGAGCCTGTTGTTGCGGCTGCGCGAGCTGGTCGACCTCTCGCGCGACTGCCGCGCGCTGACCGAGGCGATCGCCGAGAACCGCAACGTCGCGACCGTCGAGCTGGCCTTCCGTTCCGAGGCCGGCGCCGCGCCCGTGCGCCACCGGGATCGTGGCCTTGCGCTGTGGTCGGCGGCGGGTGCCGCCACGGCCATCCTGATCTGCTGCGCGTTCTGGATCGGCACTGGCTGGCCGGACGGAGCATCGGCGCCGATGATGGCGGCGGTTGCCTGTTCGTTTTTCGCCGCTCAGGACGAGCCTGCGCGCTTCATCCGCAGCTTTGGCCGGTGGGCGCTGGTCGCCATCGTGGTCGTCGCGGTCTATCTGTTCGCGGTGGTGCCGGCGATCTCCCATATCGAGGTTCTGGTCGTCGCACTGGCGCCGACCTTCTTGCTCTATGGTTTCCTGATCGCGCGGCCGGCGACCGCGGGAACGGGCACGGCGCTCGCGGCCAACACGGCGACGCTGCTCGCGCTGCAATCGACCTACAGCGCCGATTTCGCATCCTACGCCAATTCGGCCGTTGCCTTCTTCGTTGGCGTCCTTATCGCCGAGATCGTGACGCGGATCGCGCGCGGGGTGGGCGCCGAGTGGATCGCCAATCGCCTGGTGCTGTCGAGCTGGAAGACGATTGCGGTCGCCGCCGAACGCCGCGGCAAGCGCGATCGTGCGGAGTTCGCAGGCCTCATGCTGCACCGTCTCGGACTTCTGGTGCAACGCATCGCATTTCTCTCCGAGAGCGATCGCCGCGACGCCGACAGCCTCGTCCAGCTCCGTATCGGCATCAACATCATCGATCTGCGCCGGGCGCGTTATGGCCTCGCGGCATCGACCATTTCCGTCATCGACGACATGCTCGATCAGCTCGCCGCGGCCTGCCGCAAATATTCCGGCGGCGGAATGCCGGCCGAGCTGCTGCGGCATGTCGACCTGGCGCTGGCCCGAGCGGTCAAGGACCCCAATGACAGCGCGCGCGAAGACGCCTTGATCGGCCTCGTCGGTATCCGGCGCGGCCTGTTTCCGGACGCGCCGGCCTATCGGCCGCGCGCAGGCGAGAGTGTTGCGGCATGAGACATCAGATCGACATCTACGGTGTGCTCGTGCCGGCGCTGCTGTTGTGGATCATCATCGCCTACGCGCTGAGTGCCTTGGTTCGCCGCCTCATGCTGCGCTTCGACCTCTACCGGCTGGTCTGGCACCGCGCGCTGTTCGATTTCGCGATCTACGTCTGCATTCTCGGCGGGGTCGTCTATCTCTCGGAGTATCTGCCATGAAGGGGAATTTCGCCTGGCTTGGCCGCCTCGCGCTGACCGCCATCGTCATCGTCGCCGCACTCGCCGTCGGCCGCGAGCTTTGGGTCTACTACATGGAGTCACCATGGACGCGCGACGGCCGCGTGCGCGCCGATGTGGTCCAGGTTGCGCCCGACGTGTCGGGTTTCGTGACCGAGGTGCTGGTCAAGGACAACGAGAAGGTCCATCGCGGCGACGTGCTGTTCAGGATCGATCGTGAACGTTTCGCCTTGGCGCTACGGCAGGCCGATGCTGCCGTGGCCGGTCATCAGGCCACGCTCGATCAGGCCAATTCCGACCTGAAGCGCTACAGCGCGCTCACCACCGATGCGGTGTCGCAGCAGAAGCAGGAGCAGGTTCTCGCCACCCAGCTCCAGGCCAAGGCGGCCTTCGACCAGGCCGTCGCCGACCGGGCGGTCGCCCAGCTCAACCTCGATCGCAGCGAGGTCCGCGCCTCCGTGAACGGCGTCATCACCAACATGGATCTGCGCCCCGGCGCCTACGTTACGGCCGGGAAGGGCGTGATGGCGCTGGTCGACACCGACACGCTGCACGTCGAGGGCTATTTCGAGGAGACGAAACTCGCGCGCATCCGCATCGGCGACAAGGTGCGGGTCCGCCTGATGGGCGAGAAGGTCACGCTCACCGGCCGCGTCGAGAGCATCGCGGCCGGCATCGAGGACCGCGACCGCGCCGCGGGCGCGAACCTGCTCGCCAACGTCAACCCAACCTTCAGCTGGGTCCGGCTGGCGCAGCGCGTCCCGGTGCGTATCGCGCTGGATCCTGTGCCCGATGCGATGTCGCTGGTTGCCGGACGCTCGGCGACGGTGGAGGTATTGGACTAACGCTGCGAGCACATCGATCGCGCTTGGCTTGGGGAAAACCGCCAACGGGCGTTTCAATGCCAAATCGCAGAGCTAATCCTGACTCGCGTGTGTGAGTCGGGGGACTGTATGGGCGTTTGGTTTTTAGTCCTAGCGGCCTGCGTCGTCGGCGCGTTGCTCCTTTTGGCATTCTGCCGATAGAGCCGACAGCGGATGCACATGTTGCTGCGAAGCATCAGCGAGCCGTTGAATGGCGGTTCCAGACCGATGGGTTTTGACTGTGCATCGATGAACGCGTTCACTTCCGGGATCGGAGGCGGACATGAGCTGGTTGTTTGTGTTTCTCATTGCCGCGAGCGCAGTCGTTCTGATCGCCCATGCGATTGACGCGATGCGTTCCTGATACTGCCTG
>NZ_JBFULT010000208.1:0-22611 GCF_054049755.1 Bradyrhizobium sp. P5_C11_2 | reverse complement strand
GTGCGCAATTGCGCACTAGGCCGGGACGACACTGAGTTTGTGGCGGCTTTACCAACCCTACATTTGCGTTGCACCAGCCACGAGCCCTGCGGCCTTCCGTCATCCGAATTGTCGAGGAGGCGGCCGGCCTTGCCGGTTGCCTCGCTACGCCTGCGTCGGCTATCGTCCTGACAAACAGGCCGCAAAAGGCCCAAGAGACTAATGTCCAGGGAGGACGAGGATGCGGAGCGTATGGGCGCTTGCCGCGACGGCGGCGCTATCTTTGCTGGCGTTTTCGACCGTTACATTCGCCGGCGGGCCCAAGCAGGGCGGGATTTTGCGGATGTACCACCGCGACAGCCCCGGCAACGCCTCGATCCATGAAGGCGCGACCTACTCGCTCAATGTTCCCTTCATGCCGGTCTTCAACAACCTCGTCATCTACAAGCAGGACGTGGCGCAGAACAGCATGGACACGATCATTCCGGAGCTCGCGGAAAGCTGGGCCTGGGTGAACGACAGCAAGACACTGACCTTCAAGCTGCGCCAGGGCGTGAAATGGCATGACGGCAAGCCGTTCACCTCGGCGGACGTCAAATGCACCTTCGACATGCTGATGGGCAAATCGCAGCAGAAGTTCCGGCAGAACCCGCGCAAGACCTGGTACGAACAGGTCAACGACGTCACCGTCAGCGGCGACTTCGAGGTTTCCTTCAATCTGAAGCGGCCGCAGCCTTCGCTGCTGGCACTGCTCGCCTCGGGCTACACGCCGGTCTATCCCTGCCACGTCTCTCCCGGCGACATGCGCACGCATCCGATCGGCACCGGCCCGTTCAAGTTCGTGGAGTTCAAGGCCAATGAGTCGATCAAGCTGACCCGCAATCCCGACTACTGGCGGGAGGGGCGGCCTTATCTCGACGGCATCGAGTTCACCATCATCCCGAACCGCTCGACGGCCATCCTCGCCTTCGTCGCCGGCAAATTCGACATGACCTTCCCGACGCATATCACGATCCCGCTGCTGAAGGACGTGAAATCCCAGTCGCCGACTGCGGTCTGCACTGTCGAGCCCACAAACGTCTCGACCAACATCATCGTAAATTCAACGTCGCCGCCCTTCGACAACATCGACATTCGCCGCGCCATGGCGATGGCGCTCGACCGCAAGGCCTTCGTGTCCATCCTGTTCGAAGGGCAGGCCGATATCGGCGGCACGATGCTGCCGCCGCCGCAGGGTCTCTGGGGCATGCCGAAGGACATGCTGGAGCGCATTCCAGGTTATGGACCGGATGCGAACGCCAACCGCGAGGAGGCGCGCAAACTGATGCAGAAGGCGGGATACGGCCCGGACAAGCACCTTGCGGTCAAGGTCTCCACCCGCAACCTCGCGGAATATCGCGATCCCGCGGTGATCCTGATCGACCAGCTCAAGAGCATCTATATCGACGGCGAGCTCGATGTCGTCGAAACCGCGAACTGGTTTTCGAAGATCGCGCGCAAGGATTACATGCTCGGCCTCAATCTGACCGGCAGCGCGGTCGATGATCCCGACCAGTCGTTCTACGAGAACTATTCCTGCGGTTCGGAGCGCAACTACACCAACTACTGCAACAAGGAGATCGAAAAGCTGTTCGACGCGCAGTCGCAGGAGACCGACATCAACAAGCGCAAGAAGCTGGTGTGGGACATCGACAAGAAGCTGCAGGAGGACGTCGCCCGCCCGATCATCTTCCATGCGCATGCCGGCACCTGCTGGCAGCCCTACGTCAAGGGCGTCACGGTGATGTCGAACAGCTCCTACAACGGATACCGCTACGAGGACGTCTGGATGGACAAGTAGCGCAGGCGGTTGACGAGCTCGGAGGCGAGAGATGTTTGCCTATCTGGTGCGGCGCCTGTTCCTGATGCTCGTGACCCTGTTCGGGATCTCGATCGTCATCTTCTTCCTGCTGCGCGTCGTGCCCGGCAACATCGTCGACATCCTGTTTGCCGCGGCCGGTTATGTCGATCCGGCCGACAAGGCCAACCTTGAAAAGGAGCTCGGCCTCGACCGGCCGCTGGCGGTGCAATATCTGCACTGGATCAGCGGCTTCCTGCGCGGCGATTTCGGCTACTCCTATGTCTCGGAGAAACCAGCCCTTCAGGAAATCCTGCCGCGGATCCCGATCACGGCCCGGCTCGCCGGCCTTGCGCTGCTGTTCTCCGCATCCATCGGCATTCCGCTCGGCGTCATCAGCGCGGTGAAGCAGGGCACAAGGCTCGATTACGCGTTGCGGGTCGTCAGCCTCAGCGGGTTGTCCCTGCCCTCGTTCTGGCTGGGCTTGCTGATCCTCACCGCGTCGGTGGCGATGTTCGGCCAGATGCCGATCTTCAACCCGAATCCGGCGACCTGGCTGGAAGCTTTCGCGACCTACGCCGTGCCCGCCGCCGCCGTCGGCTTCCGCAGCGCCGCGCTGACCATGCGCATCACGCGCTCCTCGATGCTGGAGGTGCTGCGCCAGGACTACATCCGCACCGCGCGCGCCAAGGGCGCCTCCGAGGCCTCCGTGAACTACCAGCACGCGCTGAAGAACGCGATCTTGCCCGTGATTACGGTGATCGGCATCGAGGCCGCATTCCTGATCGGCGGCCTGATCGTCACCGAAACCGTGTTCAACATCCCCGGTGTCGCGCGCTTCCTGGTCGAGGCGATCCGCTGGCGCGACTATCCGATCGTGCAGAACCTCGTGATGCTGATCGCCGTCGTGGTGGTGAGCGCGAATTTCATCGTCGACATGCTGTACGCGGTGTTCGACCCGCGGATTCGGTACACGGATTAGTCGTATGATTGTCGCCCACACAGCGCTTGCGCGTTCCTTCACCTCTCCCCGCCTGCGGGGAGAGGTCGAATTTGCGCGGAGCGCAAATTCGGGTGAGGGGGAGTGTCCGCGAGTCCGACTGTCACCTCCCCCGCGGAGAGCCCCCCTCACCCCGACCCTTCCAGCGCGAGCGAAGCTCGTCGCGGCCCCGCAGGCGGGGAGAGGGGGAAGGTAGACCGATGGCCGCGATCGACTATGACCTTGAACTGCGGCGCGCCGGGGCGCATGCGACGGGCGGCTGGCGGCGCGTGCTGTTTTTGGCGCAGCGGCATGTGCTCGGCGCTGCCGGGCTCGTCATCATGACCGTGTTCGTGCTCACCGCGATCTTCGCCGACTTCATCGCACGCTACGATCCGCTGACGATCGACTCCGCCCGCGCGCTGGCGCGCCCAAGCCTGGCGCACTGGATGGGCACGGATTCCTTCGGCCGCGACGTGTTCAGCCGCATCATCCATGGCGCGCGGATCTCGCTCGCGGTCGGAATCGGCTCGACCGCGCTTGGCGGCTCGATCGGGGTGATCGTGGGACTGACCTCCGGCTATCTCTCCGGCTGGGTCGATCTCGTATTCCAGCGCGTCTCCGACGTGCTCCAGGCGCTGCCGCTGCTGGTGCTGGCGCTGGTGATGACGGCAGCCCTCGGCCCGTCACTGCCGAACGTGATCATCGCGATCGCCATTCCGCTGATCCCGACGGTTGCGCGGGTGATCCGCGCCAACACACTGGCGCTGCGCGAACTGCCCTTCATCGAGGCCGCCAAGTCGATCGGCATGAGCGAGGTGCGCATCGCGCTGCGCCACGTGCTGCCGAACACGCTGGCACCGCTGATCGTGCTCGCGACCGCCCAGCTCGGCTCGACCATCCTCACCGAGGCCTCGCTGTCCTTCCTCGGCCTCGGCATTCCCGAGCCCTATCCGTCCTGGGGCCGCATGCTCTCGGAATCCGCGGCCGAATATGTCCGCACCGCGCCGTGGCTCGTGATCTTCCCGGGCATCGCCATCAGCCTCGCGGTGTTCGGCGCAAATTTGTTCGGTGACGCCCTGCGCGACATCCTCGATCCCCGGCAGCGCGGCTGATGAAACAGGCAACCGATCTCGTGCTCGAGGTAAAGAACCTGAAGACGGTGTTCTTCACGAACTCCGGTCTGTTCAAGGCGGTGGACGACGTCTCGTTCGCCGTGAGGCGCGGCGAGACGCTGGCGATCGTCGGCGAATCCGGCTGCGGCAAGAGCGTGACCGCGCTGTCGCTGATGCGGCTTGTGCCGGATCCGCCCGGCCGCATCGTCGGCGGCTCCGTCACGCTTGAAGGCACCGAGCTGCTGGCGCTGGATGAAGCGAGCATGCGCGCGATCAGAGGCGACCGCATCTCCATGATCTTCCAGGAGCCGATGACCTCGCTCAATCCGGTGATGCGGATCGGCAGCCAGATCAGCGAGGCCGTGCGGCTGCACYGGACGGTGTCGGCCAGGGAGGCGCAGGATATTGCGGTCGAGATGCTGCGGCTGGTGCGCATTCCGGAGCCTGCGCGGCGCGCGCGGGAATATCCGCACCAATTGTCCGGCGGCATGCGCCAGCGCGCCATGATCGCGATGGCCCTGGCCTGCCGGCCGGCGCTGCTGATCGCCGACGAGCCGACCACCGCGCTGGATGTCACCATCCAGGCGCAGATCCTGGCGTTGATCCTTGACCTGCAAAAGGAACTCGGCACCGGGCTCGTGCTGATCACCCATGATCTCGGCGTCGTCGCCCAGACCGCGCAGCGCGTGATCGTGATGTATGCGGGCAGGAAGGTGGAGGAAGCAACCGTCGAGGCGCTGTTCGCTGCGCCAAAACATCCCTATACGCGCGGGCTGATGGCCTCGATCCCGGCGGTGCCGGCATCCGGTCTCGCCGCCCAAGTGCGGCTGAACGAAATCCCCGGCACCGTGCCGTCGCTGGTCCGGCTGCCGCAAGGCTGCGCTTTCGCACCACGCTGCAAGCTCGCGATCAAGCGCTGCCTGGACGACTATCCGCCATTGGAGGATTGGGGCGGCGGCCATCTCGCGGCCTGCTGGCGCGCGGCCGAAGTGGCGGAGGTGGCATGACCGGGCCGCTGCTCGAAGTCACCGACCTCAAAAAGCACTATCCGGTCCGCGCCGGCGTGCTGCGCCGGCAGGTCGGCACCGTGCATGCGGTCGACGGCGTCTCGTTCTCGCTTGGCACGGGCGAGACGCTGGGTCTGGTCGGCGAATCCGGTTGCGGCAAATCGACGGTGGCGCGCAGCGTGCTGCGGCTGGTCGAGCCGACCTCGGGCCAGATCCGCCTCGACGGCGAGGACATTACCCGTCTCTCCAAGACGCAGCTCAGGCCGCATCGCCGGTCGATGCAGATCGTGTTCCAGGACCCGTTCGCCTCGCTCAATCCGCGCATGACGGCGGGCGATATCGTCGGCGAGCCGCTGGCGGTGCACGGGCTCGCGACCGGCAAGGCGCTGGAGGCGCGCACCGCAAAGCTGTTCGAGCAGGTGGGGCTGCGGCCCGACCAGATGCGCAACTTCCCGCATCAATTCTCCGGCGGCCAGCGCCAGCGCATCTGCATCGCGCGGGCGCTGGCGCTCGGCCCGCGGCTGATCGTGTGTGACGAGCCGGTCTCGGCGCTCGACGTCTCGATCCAGGCGCAGGTGATCAACCTCTTGATCGACCTGCAACGGCAGCACGGCTTCTCCTATCTCTTCATTGCTCATGATCTGGCGGTCGTCGCCCATATCAGCCACCGCGTCGCGGTGATGTATCTCGGCCGCATCGTCGAGATCGCCGACAAGGACGAGCTGTTCCGCAATCCGCGGCATCCCTACACGCAGGCGCTGCTCGCCTCGGTGCCGGTTGCGAACCCGTTTGCCAAGAAGCTCGCGCCGCTGGTCGACGGCGACGTGCCGAGCCCGGTCGACCCGCCGCCGGGATGCGCGTTTCACACGCGATGCCGGTTTGCGATGGATCGGTGCAGGACGGAGCGGCCGGCGCTGGTGGAAGCGGGCGCCGGGCATCAGGTGGCGTGTTTGCTGAATGAGGGGACGGGGCGCGGACAATAATTCCGCCGTCGTCCCGGCGAAGGCCGGAACCCATACCGCGTGATCCATCGGTGAGTGCCGGTGCCAGTACCGCGGGATAACTCTTCATTGCCAGTCATCGCCAAACCCAATCCTGTGGTTATGGGTCCCGGCCTTCGCCGGGACGACCAGTTGGGTTTGCCGCGCTAACTAAGCCGGCCCGATCTCCACCACGATCCTGCCGGTGGTCACCTGCTCGCCTTCGGCGACGTCGATCGCGGCGATCACGCCGTCGATGCCGGCCTTGTGGACGTGCTCCATCTTCATCGCTTCCAGCGTCAGCACCGGCTGGCCGGCGCTGACGCGGTCCCCTCGCTTGACCAGCACGGCAACGACGCGGCCGTTCATGGCGGCGCGGACTTTGCCGTCGCCGCCGTTGCTCGCAGCGGCCTTCGGCGCGGCGAGGGTGAGATCGGTGACCGCCACCGGGATGCCGCGATGCGCGAGGTGGAGCCGGTCGCCGTCGCGCAGGAATGTCGCGCTGTCCATCACGCCGCCATGGCGGAAGCGGATGGCGTCGGCATCGAGCTGGTCGATCTCGAACCTGTCCTGCCCGCCGTCGGTCGCGACGACATAGCCGCCGTCGCGTTCGCGCGTCACTTCGAGCTCATGCGTGTGGCCGGCGATCTCGATTTTGACCGGGAGCGGAAATGTTGCCGCGAGACTCCGTCCGCTGTGCCATGACGGCGCGCGCGGATTGGTGACGTAGAGCAGCAGGCCCGCCAGCGCGGTAACGAATGCGGTATCCGTTCGCGGCGCCAGCAGCTCGTCACGATGGGCTCCGATGAACGCCGTCGTCGCTTCACCCCCGGCAAAGCCGGGGTGGCGCAGGCAGGCCATCAGGAACGCCTGGTTGGTGGTCACGCCGAACGCCGTGAGCTGCTCCAGGCCGACGATCAGCCGTCCCCTCGCCTCCTCGCGCGTCGCGCCATGACCGATGACCTTGGCGATCATGGAATCGTAGAATGGCGGGATCTCCGAGCCCGACTGCAGCGCGTGCTCGACACGCAATCCGTCCGGCACCTGCCAGCGCGCCATGCGTCCGGACTGCGGCATGAAATCTTGCCTGGCGTCTTCCGAGCACAGCCGCACCTCGATGGCGTGGCCCGAAAACCTGACGTCCTGCTGCCTCACCGGCAATGGCTCGCCGCGCGCGACGCGCAGTTGCAGCTCGACGAGATCGAGCCCCGTGATGGCCTCGGTCACGGGGTGCTCGACCTGGAGGCGTGTGTTCATCTCCATGAAGTAGAACTCGCCGCTGGGGTCGAGCAGGAATTCCAGCGTGCCGGCGCCTTCGTAACGCAGGGCCTTGACCGCAGCGACCGCGACCTCGCCCATTTTCGCGCGCAGCTCTGAATTCACCGCGGGCGACGGCGCTTCCTCGATCAGCTTCTGGTGCCGCCGCTGCACCGAGCAGTCGCGCTCGCCGAGATGGATGGCGTTGCCATGGCTGTCGCCGAACACCTGGATCTCGATATGGCGTGGATTCTGGATGGCGCGTTCGAGGATGACGGTTGGATCGCCGAACGCCGCGTTGGCCTCCGATCGCGCGCTGCGCAGCGCATCCGGAAAGGACGCGGCATCCGTCACGAGCCGCATGCCGCGGCCGCCGCCGCCGGCGACCGCCTTGATCATGACGGGGAAGCCGATCTTCTTGGCCTCCGCAAGCATGACCTCGTCGCTCTGGTCAGCGCCTTGATAGCCGGGCACAATGGGCACGCCCGCCTTCGCCATGATCGCCTTGGCGCCCGCCTTGTTGCCCATCGCCTCGATCGCCTGCGGCGACGGGCCGATGAAGACGAGGCCGGCATCCTTGCAGGCTTGCGCAAACGCCTCGTTCTCGGCGAGGAAGCCGTAACCGGGATGGACGGCATCCGCGCCGCTGGCCTTTGCGGCAGCAATGATGGCGGGGATGTTGAGATAGGACTGCGCCGGCAGCGCTTCGCCGATGCGCACGGCCCGGTCGGCCTGCCGCACATGCAGCGCATCGCGATCCGCATCCGAATAGACCGCGACGACGCTTAAGCCCAGCTGCCGCGCGCTGCGCATTACGCGCAGCGCGATCTCGCCGCGGTTGGCGACCAAAACCTTGAAGAACGGCCGGTGCTGCACTGATCCGTTCCTCATGGCCGGGCCACCGAGAACTGCATGCGCTGGGGCGTGCGTGCGTCGCCCTCGCGGCAGATCGCGAGCACCTCCGACAGCACCGCGCGGGTGTCGCGCGGATCGATCACGCCGTCGTCGAGCACGCGCGCGCTGGTCGAGAACACGTCCATCTGGCCGTCGAACACGCCGACGATCTGCGCCTTCATGGCGTCGAGCTTGTCCTTCTCGACCGGCTTGCCGCGCCGTGCGGCGGCAGCCTCTGTCACGATGGCCATGGTCTCGGCGGCCTGCTCGCCGCCCATCACCGCGGTCTTGGCGTTGGGCCAGGAGAAGCAGAAGCGCGGATGGAAGCCGCGCCCGCACATGCCGTAATTGCCGGCGCCGAACGAGGCGCCGCAATAGATGGTGATCTGCGGCACCGTCGCCGACGTCACCGCCTGGATCATCTTCGAGCCGTGCTTGATCATGCCGGCTTCTTCATAGGCCTTGCCGACCATGTAGCCGGTGGTGTTGTTCAGATAGAGGATCGGCGTGCGGGTCTGGCAGCAGGCCTGGATGAAATGCGTCGCCTTGTTGGCGCCGGCGGGATCGAGCGGACCGTTGTTGGTGATGATGCCGATGGCCTGGCCCTCGATGCGGGCATGGCCGCAGACGGTGGCGGGGCCGTAATTCGGCGCCATCTCGGTGAAGTCGGAATCGTCGACGATGCGGGCAATCACCTGCTTCATGTCCACGGGGCGCTTGTGGTCCATCGGCATGATACCGAGCAGCTCGTCCTGGTCGTAGCGCGGCGGCTTGAATTGCGGAGCAGCCTTGCCCGGGCGCTCCCACTCCAGCGCCGCCATGATCTCGCGTGCGATGCGCAGCGCGTCGCGATCATCCTCGGCGAGGTAATCACCGAGGCCGGAGACCTGGGTATGCATCTCGGCGCCGCCGAGCTCTTCCTCGGTCGCGATCTCGCCGGTTGCGGCTTTCAGCAGCGGGGGACCTGCGAGGAAGGCGCGGGTGCGGCCGCGGACCATGACGATGTAGTCGGACAGGCCGGTCTGGTAGGCGCCGCCCGCGGTCGATGAACCATGCGTCACGGTGACGACGGGCAGGCCCGCCGCCGAGAGCCGCGCGAGGTTGCGAAAGATGTTGCCGCCGCGGACAAAATCCTCGACGCGGTAGCGCAAGAGATTGGCGCCGGCGCTTTCGACAAGCTGGACGTAAGGCAGCTTGTTCTCCAGCGCGAGCTCCTGCACCCGCAGCGTCTTGTCGAGGCCGAAAGGTTGCAGCGCGCCGGCGTCGATGCCGGAATCGCTGGCGCTGACCATGCAGCGGATGCCCGAGACGAAGCCGATGCCGGCGATGACGCCGCCGCCGGGCACGCTCTTGTTCGGATCTGATACGTCGAACATGTAGCCGGCGAGCGTCGACAGTTCGATGAAGGGCGCGCCGGGGTCAAGCACCAGCGCGACGCGTTCGCGCGGCAGCAGCTGGCCGCGCTTGTGGAAGCGATCCTTGGCCGCGGCGGACGCGGCACGCGTGCGCTCTTCCAGCGCGCGCATGCGGTCGATCAGGCCGAGCATGCCGTCGCGGTTGGCGTGATAGGCGGCACTGCCGGGGGAGATGGTGTTTTCGAGAATGGACACAGTTTACTCCGTCATTCCGGGGCGATGCGCAGCATCGAACCCGGAATCTCGAGGTTCTCAGGTGCGCAACTGCGCACCATAGTTCGCACTTCGTGCGCCCCGGAACGACGTTCAGCGATTCGTCCCAAAGATCTTCCGCGCCTCCGCCGGGCTCGCGATCTCGCGGCCCGCGCGCCGCGCGCAGGCGGCCGCGGCCTCGATCAGCTGGCCGTTCGAGGTCACCTTCCTGCCGTCGGCGAGATAGAAGGTGTCCTCCAGCCCGGTGCGCAGATGGCCGCCGAGCTCAGCGCAGCGCTGGTGCAGCGGCCAGATCTCCTCGCGGCCGATCGCGGTGACCTGCCAATGCGCCTCGGGGCGCTTCAGCTTGAGCAGGATCGGCAGCAGATCGGGATCCGACGGCATGCCGGAGGCGACGCCCATCACGAAATTATATTCGAGCGGGCCCTTGTACATGCCGACCTGGTTGTACATGCCGACGCAGCGGACGATGCCGACGTCGAAACATTCGAATTCGGGGATGGTGCCGACCGCGTTCATGACGTCGAGATAGTCCTTCACCTTCTCGACCGCGTTGTCGAACATCATCGGCGGCCAGGCCCAGCTGTTATCGGCTTTCACTTTCAAATAATTCAGCGAGCCGGCGTTGCAGGCCGCGATCTCCGGCCTGGTCTCGCGGATGCAGTCGAGCGCGCCCGAGTAGTTCGGCCCCGAGACGCCCGAGGTGTGATTGATGATCACGCCGGGGCAGGCTTCGCGGATCGCTTGCTGGATCTCCTTGCTGACGCCGACGTCCCAGGACGGCAGGTGCCCCTTGTCCGGCGCCTGCTGGCGCAGATGGATATGCATGATGCTGGCGCCGGCGTCATACGCGGCCCTGGCCTCGCGCGCCATCTGCTCCGGCGTGACCGGCACGTTATGCTGCTTCGGGTCGGTGAGCACGCCGTTCAGCGCGCAGGTGATGACGGCCTTGTCGCTCATGCGTCAGATGTCTCGCACGTTGAGAATTCAACGCTTGCGATCATGGGACGCGCGACATGCGGCTTCTTGCGCGGAGAAGCTAGCGGAAAAACGAGGTGTCGTAGGGTGGGTTAGCCCTGCGGCTGCGCGAAGCGCAGTCCGCTGGCGTAACCCACCACTGTCTATCTCCGCGGAGGCAAAAGAGGTGGGTTACGCTGCGCTAACCCACCCTACGAAGCGAGCTCAGCTCGCTTCCGCGAGCCGCACCGTCTCGCTGCTGCGATAGATCGCGAGATCGCGCGAGCCGACGAAGATCGCGCGCGGCTTCAATCCGTAGAAGCGGCGGATCGAATGGCTGAAATGGGTACTGTCGGGATAGCCGATGTCCTGCGCGAGATGGGCGAGGTTGAGGTCCTGGTTGGCGAAATGCAGCAGGTGCCGCGCGCGCTTCCAGGCGCGGAAGGACCGGAACGAGATGCCGGTCTCTTCCTTGAACAGGTGCAGGAAGCGCGAGGCCGAGAGGCCTGCTTCCGCAGCACATGTATCCGCCGTCACCGGCTCGCCGGAGAAGCGCTCGATGCGCGCGACGGCACGCATCACCCGCGGGTCGAGCACGCGGCGCGGCAGCGCTTCGCCAAAGCACATCTCGTCGAATTCGGCAGTGGTGATGTCGCCATAGCGGCGCTGCCGCAGCAGCGCGTAGGCGGCGAGGATCTTGCGGGCATAGACGGCCTTGTCCGGCCCGGTGAGCCGCTCGGCCAGGGCCTCCAGCACGCCATCGGGCATGCTTTCCGGCTCCAGCGTCACGCTGATTGCGGTGCGGTAATCGCTGGCGATGGAATGCCGCTGGTTCGGCAGGGTGACGAACAGCTCGCCGGAGGCGTGGCCGTCGTCGATCGTCAGATGCAGGCTGCCCTTGACCGCGACATAGACTTGGCAGCAACCGGGGATCCGCTTGCGCGGGCGGCCGAGCAGGCCGGCGTAAAACACCCGTTCCGGCGTGATCAGCATCAGATGGTCGGATTCGCGACCCAGATCTTCCATTGGCGGTCCTCCTCGCGCGGCTCTCTGGCCGCTGCGGACGGAGGTCACCTTAGCCTAAATTCAGGCGGTGTCACGACGGGATAGCGCTGTCATGAGGCGCAAAAAGGCRGCCTTCCGGGACGGCTGTAGAGCCGGCTCGGAACCCTTCATCAACACCGTCGTCCCGGCGAAGGCCGGGACCCATACCGCGTCTCCCTGGGGGTATGGGTCCCGGCCTTCGCCGGGACGACAACGGAGACTACGCCCTCACCCTTGGCGCGACGTTCTGCTCAATTCCGGCCTTTTGTTCCACCGCAACCGCGCGCTTGAAGCCCTCGCGTTGCTGCAAGCGCGCCCAATAGGCTGCGACATTTGGCCCGAAATCCTTGGCGAGCCCGATGTTGTCGGCGAGGCGGAGCGCGTAGCCGATCACGATGTCGGCGGCGGTGAAGCGGCCGGCGCACAAGGTTGCGGCATTCGCGGTCGCTGCCTCGACCGCGCGCAGCCGGCCCAGGAACCATTTGGCGTAGTCGCCGGCGACCTGCGGGTTGCGGCGCTCCTCCGGCTCGAGCTGGGTGTAGCGGAGCACCAGCGTCTGCGGGAAGGTCAACGTGGCGTCGCTGAAATACATCCAGTTCAGGAAGGCGCCATAGGCGGGATCCTCGACGTCCACCATCAGCGGCGTCGGGGCGTATCTGGTGCCGAGGTAGTGGCAGATGCCGGAGGACTCGGTCATCTTCGTCTCGCCGTCGATCATGAAGGGAATCGTGCCCAGCGGATTGAGCGCGAGATACTCCTTGGCGAACACCCGCGGCGGGAACGGCAGCATCTTCAACTCATACGGCAGCCCCATCTCCTCCAGCATCCAGAGCGGGCGGAACGAGCGCGCGGCGTCGCAGTGATAGAGCGTGATCATCAGACGTTACCTTTACTTCCGGGCAGCGTGCCCATCATCTTGCACAGGACCATCAGCATGACCTCGTCGGCGCCGCCGCCGATCGAGGTCAGACGGCTGTCGCGATAGGCGCGGCTGACCGGCGTCTCGTTGGTAAAGCCCATTCCGCCCCAATATTGCAAGCAGGCGTCGGTGAGCTCGCGGCCGAGCCGGCCGGCCTTCAGCTTGGCCATGGTCGCGAGCTTTGTGACGTCCTCACCCGCCACCAGCGCCTCGCCGGCACGATAGATCAGCGCGCGCAACAGCTCGACCTCGGTCTGCATCTCCGCGAGCTTGAAGTGCACGATTTGGTTGTCGAGGATCGACTTCCCGAACGCTTTTCGGTTGCGGGTATACTCGATGGTCTCGTTGATGATGTATTCGTGCGCTTTCAGGCAGGCCGCCGCGCCCCAGAGCCGCTCCTCCTGGAACTGGATCATCTGGTAGGTGAAGCCCTTGCCCTCCTCGCCGATCCGGTTGCGCTTGGGCACGCGGACATTGTCGAAGAAGATCTGCGCGGTATCGGAGGAGCGCATCCCCATCTTGTCGAGCTTTCGCGCGACCGTGACGCCCTTGGCCTTCATGGGGACGCAGATCAGCGACTTGTTGCGGTGAACGGGCCCATCGCCGGTGTTGGCGAGCAGGCAGATCCAGTCGGCCTGGGTGCCGTTGGTGATCCACATCTTGCCGCCATCGATGACGTAGTCGTCGCCGTCCGAACGTGCGCTGGTCTTGATCGAGGCGACGTCCGAACCCGCACCGGGCTCGGAAACGCCGATGCAGGCGACGTAGTCGCCGGAGATCGACGGGCTGAGGAATTCCCGCCGCACCTCGTCGGAGCCGAACCGCGCCAGCGCCGGCGTCGCCATGTCGGTCTGCACCCCGATTGCCATCGGCACGCCGCCGCAAGTGATGGCGCCCAACTCCTCCGCCATCATCAGCGCATAGGAGTAGTCGAGACCCGAGCCGCCGAACTCGACCGGCTTGTTCAGCCCGAGGAAGCCGAGGCTGCCCATCTTCTTGAACAGCGTGTGCGCCGGAAAGATGTCGGCCTTCTCCCATTCATCGACATGAAGATTGATCTCGTTGGCGATGAATTTTTGCAAGGAGCGGCGGATGTCGTCGTGGTCGGCGGTGAATAGCATTTTGCTTCCTGTCATTCCGGGGCGGCGCGAAGCGTCGAACTACGATGCGCAATCGCGCATCGGAGAATCTCGATATGTTGGACTCAGCTCTAGGTCCCGGGTTCGCGCTACGCGCGCCCCGGGACGACGGTTGTCACAGCCCCATCTGCCTCGAGGCCAGATCCTTCATGATCTCCTCCGTCCCGCCGCCGATGGCGTTGACCTTGACCTCGCGGTAGATGCGCTCGGCCTTGATGCCGCGCATGAAGCCGGCGCCGCCGAAGATCTGTACGGCTTCCGAGGCGCAGAACGCCATGGTCTGCGTCGCCTGGTTCTTCATCATGCAGATTTCGGCGACGGGGCTTTCGCCCTGCTCGAGCCGCCAGGCCAGCATCTCCAGCATCGCCTGCGACGCCGCCACCTTCTGCGCCATGTCGACGATCTTGTGGCGGATCACCTGGTGCTGGGCGAGCGGCTTGCCAAACGTCTTGCGCTCCTTGGCGTAGGCAATCGCCTCGTCGAGGCAGACGCGGGCGAAAGCGGTACAACCCGCCGCCATGCCCATGCGCTCGCTGTTGAAATTTTGCATGATGATCTTGAAGCCCTGGCCCTCCTCGCCGATCAAATTCCCGGCGGGCACACGGCACTCGTCGAAATGCAGCGTCGCGGTATCGGAGGCCCACCAGCCCATCTTCTTCAGTTTCGTCCGCGACAGGCCGGGCGTGTCACCTTCGATCAGGAGCAGGCTGACGCCGCCGGCGCCCTCGCCGCCGGTACGCACCGCAACGGTCAGATAGTCGGCGCGCATGCCCGAGGTGATGAAGGTCTTCTCGCCGCTCACGACGTAGTGATCACCGTCGCGGCGCGCCTTGGTGCGCAGGCCCGCGACATCGGAGCCGCCGCCCGGCTCGGTGATCGCGAGCGCGGAGATCTTTTCGCCGGCGAGCACCTGCGGCAGCACACGTGCCCTAACCTCCAGGCGCGCTGCGCGCGCGATCGGCGGCGAGCCGATGGTGTGGCTCATCAGGCTGGCGCTGACGCCACCGGCACCGGCGCGCGCCAGCTCCTGGCTCGCCACGATCCTCATGAACTGGTCGGCCGGGATACCGCCGTATTCCTCGGGAAATCCGAGCCCCAGCAGCCCGATCCCGGCGGCCTTGCGGTAGAGCACGCGGGGAAATTCGCCGGCCTCGTCCCATTCATGGGCGAAAGGCTCGATCTCCTTCTCGACAAAGCGGCGCATCACGTCGCGAAAGGCGTCGTGATCGGCGGTGTAGAACGGGCTCTTCATTGCGCTTTCGCCTTCGCTGACGGCGACTGGGTTGTCGCACCATGGCCGGAACATCGGCGGCTCACTTGCGCGGAGTGGCTGGCCCGAGGGAGTCGCTCCGGGCAGGCCGTGCGCTAGCAACTCAACGCAAGACAGTTTCCGTCCCTCGCGGACCAACTCCAAGGCAAAAAAGACGTGCTGCACAAACTCCGGCGGGCCTTCACGGCCACGCCGGGCATGGTGCACGGCAATGAAGACGCAGGGCAGCGTAAGACCGCCGAGGGAGGAATTTTTGGCCGTTCGTTACTACGACTGGATCGCCCATCATGGCCGCCGCACGCCCGGCAAGGTCGCGGTCATCGATCTCGCGAGCGAGCGCCGCTTCAGCTATTCGCAGCTCGACGCGCGCGTCTCGCGCCTCGCTTCCTTCCTGCGTCATGCGCTCAATATCTCGCGCGGCGACCGCGTCGCGGTGCTGGCACTGAACACCACCGATACGCTGGAGGTGCAATTCGCCTGCGGCCGGCTCGGCGCCGTCTTCGTGCCGCTCAACACCCGCCTCACCGTTCCCGAGCTCCAGTTCATCACCGCTGATTGCGCGCCGAAGGTGATGATCCACGATACTGATCTGGCCGAGACCGCGCTGAGCGTTGCAAAACTCTGCAACGTCGCGACAAGCCTGCTGCTCGGCCCCGGCGGCACCTATGAGGCCGGCATCGCCGCCGCAAAGCCGCTCGACCGCGCCGAAGAAGTCACGCTCGATGACGTCTCGACCATCATGTACACCTCGGGTACCACGGGCCATCCGAAGGGCGCGACCATCACCCATGGCATGACCTTCTGGAATTGCGTCAATCTCGGCGGCCCGGCCTGCATTGGGCCATCCTCGGTGCTGCTCACCGTGTTGCCGCTGTTCCACACCGGCGGGCTGAATTGCTACACCAATCCGGTGCTGCACGCCGGCGGCACCGTGATGATCATGCGCGCCTTCGATCCCGGCACGGCGCTCGGCCTGATCAACGATCCCGCGCAGGGCATCAACGTGTTCTTCGGCGTGCCTGCGATCTACCAGTTCATGGCGCAGCATCCGGCGTTTGCGACGACCGATCTTACCCGGCTGATCGTCGGCGGTGTCGGCGGCGCGCCGATGCCGGTGCCGCTCCTGAAAGTCTGGGAGGCGCGCGGCGTCGCGCTCCAGCAGGGCTACGGCATGACCGAGACCTCGCCGGCCGTGCTGGTGCTCGATCGCGAGGATGCGGCGCGGAAAGCGGGCTCCGCCGGCAAGYCGGTACTGCACACGGAGGTGCGGATCGTGCGGCCGGACGGCAGCGATGCCGATATCGGCGAACTCGGCGAGCTCTGGGTCAAGGGGCCGAACATCACGCCGGGCTACTGGAATAGGCCGGAGGCGAACAAGACGTCCTTCACCGACGGCTGGCTGCACACGGGCGATGCGACGCGAATCGACGAGGAAGGCTTCTACTACATCGTCGACCGCTGGAAGGACATGTACATTTCCGGCGGCGAGAACGTCTATCCGGCCGAGGTCGAAAACGTCCTGCACCAGCTCACCGCGATCGCGGAAGCCGCCGTGATCGGCATTGCCGATCCGCAATGGGGCGAGGTGGGCCTCGCCATCGTCGCGGTCAAGCCGGGGGAGCGGCTGACCGAAGCCGATGTCTTGGCGCATTGCGCGGCCAATCTCGCGCGCTTCAAATGCCCGCGCCAGATCCGATTCGTCGATGCGCTGCCGCGCAATGCCACCGGCAAGATCCACAAGCCGACCTTGCGCAAGGAATTTTCGGCAACGTCCGAAGTCGACAAGAAAGTCGCCGACGCCTGACCAGAGCGCCCCTCGCGGGCGCTTCTTCGTTTCTGACGTGCCTGCTCAAACCCAGAAGAAACCCCAAAGAAAACCCAAGGAATTTCCATGAAGAACAAGAAACTCTCCCTGCTTGCCGCAGCAACGGCGCTGACGCTGTTTGCGACCCCATCCGCGTATGCGCAGAAGGCGTACGACACCGGCGTCACCGACACCGAGATCAAGATCGGCAATGTCGAAGCCTATTCCGGTCCCGCTTCCGCCTACGGCATCATCGGCAAGACCGAGGAAGCCTATTTCAAGATGATCAACGACCAGGGCGGCATCAACGGCCGCAAGATCAACTGGATCTCCTACGATGACGGCTACTCGCCGCCGAAGACCGTGGAGCAGATCCGCAAGCTGATCGAGAGCGACGAGGTCTTCCTGGTCTTCAACGCGCTGGGCACGCCGACCCAGACCGCCGTGCAGAAGTATCACAATTCCAAGAAGGTGCCGCAGCTCTTCCTCGCCACCGGCGCCAGCAAGTGGAACGACTCGAAGGCCTTTCCCTGGACCATGGGCTTCCAGCCCAGCTACCGGGTCGAGGCACAGATCTTCGCAAAATACATTCTGAAGGAGAAGCCGGACGCGAAGGTTGCGATCTTCTATGCCAACGACGATTTCGGCAAGGACTACGTCGCCGGCATCAAGGACGTGTTCGGCGACAAGGCGTCGAAGCTGATCGTGGCCGAGGAGAGCTACGAGACGTCGGAGCCGTCGATCGACGCCCATATCGTCAAGCTCAAGGGCACCGGCGCCGACGTCTTCGTGAACATCGCAACGCCGAAATTCGCGGCACAGGCGATCAAGAAAATCGCCGAGCTCGAATGGAAGCCGATGCACCTGATGACGGACGTCTCGGTGTCCATCGGTGCGGTGATGAAGCCGGCCGGGCTCGATGCATCCGAAGGCGTGCTGTCGGCCGGCTATCTGAAGGATGCATCGGATCCGCAGTGGAAGGACGATGAGGGCATGAAGAAGTTCATGGTCTTCATCGACAAGTACATGCCCGGCGCGAACATTTCGGACGCCAATCTGGTGTACGCCTATGCCGCGGCCCAGACGATGGTGCAGGTGCTGAAGCAGGCGGGCGACAATCTGACCCGTGAGAACGTGATGAAGCAGGCCGCCAGCCTGAAAGACTTCGTCCCCGACACGCTGATCCCGGGGATCAAGATCAACACCTCCTCCACGGATTTCGCACCGATCGAGCAGCTCAAGATGTGGCGGTTCAAGAAGGGCCAGTGGGAGCTGTTCGGCGATATCATCAGCGCCGAAACGGGCGGCTAGTTCTCGGCGAACGGTCCGTGCATGGGAGATGGCGGCCGCGAGGCCGCCATCTCTTTATCGGCGGACCTCCGAGGTGAAGCTATGCCGGCAAGAACAGCGCGAACGGCTCTTCCACCGTGCGGCGCAGATGCGTTCGATACAAGGCGTAGTTGGCGTCATCGGGTGCGACCCGTCCCAGCGACGGCTTCGGGACGTTCCTGAGCGGCACATAGGCGATCGGCGCCGCGATCGGCGTCAGTTGCGAGCCGGGGCCGGCGCGAAGCGTCGAGATGATGCCGTACATCTCGCCGGCGACCGTCGGCCGCGACACCGTGATCACGCGATGCTGGCCGTGCTTGATGATGACGAGGTAGATGAAGCCGGACTGGTGGGGCACCGCCACTTCGCCGGTGTGCTCATAGGCGGCATCGGTCCGCTCGCCCTCGCGGAACACCAGCGACGGGACCTTCGGCTCCCAGACGATCTCGGTGCGATAGGCAAAGATCGCGTCCTTGGCGCCGAACGACGGTCGCAGCGTGATGTAGACATCCTCGAGCCAGGTCACCGCGCGATGCGCATAGGAGCCGAGGCTGTCTGGCGCGACATCGTTTGCGGCCGGAGGCGTCACCACGACGGTGCTCTTGCGCAGGGACACGCCCAGCGCCTGCTCCAGCCGGACCGTAGTTGCCAGCGTGAACGGGCGGCGTCCGCCGAGCACCTTCTCCAACGTCGACAGGCTGAGCTTGGCCTGCTCGGCCAGCGCCTGCCGCGAGATCCGGCGTCTGGCGAGCTCCTCGCGGATCATCTCCGCGATCTCGCGGCTTTGCTCGTCGGAGAGCTGATTGTCGGAGAGCTTGTCCTGCGTCTGCATCTTTAACCCTGCTCCAGGCGGCCACTCTAGCAGGGCGGACAAGTCAGCACAAAACCGCACATCGCCGCCCCGGCGGCGCCTCGCCCGGCCGGCCGCGGCGGAACATTACCGATCGTTCTGCTCGCGAAATCTGCCCTTCCGACGGATGCTGAAGGCAGCAAACATCCTTCGGGAGCAGGTCAAATGGACACCTACGACGCAGCCGGCAACGACGATCACCCGATGCTGGGCCGACTGATCAAGCTCGGACTGTTTCTTCTCGTGCAGGGCATCGCCGTGATGCTGGTCGCCTTCATGGCGCTGCTGGTGAGCTTCGAGCCGGGCTGGTCGGCGACGACCGAGCAGGCCAGCCTGCTCCAGCCCGGCGACGCCCGGTCCGGCACCCTCCTCCTGAAGGAGGACGGCGCCTACACCGAAGCCATCCGCCTCGGCATCGACGTCGACATCACGGTGTCCGGTCCGACGCTGCGCGCCCGCATCACGCAGATCTTCCGTAATCCGAGCAAGGACTGGGTCGAGGCGACCTATGTCTATCCGCTCGCCACCGACGGCGCCGTCGACACGCTGAAGATGGTGGTCGGCGACCGCGTCATCGTCGGCGACATCAAGGAGCGGCGAGAGGCGCGCGTCATTTACGAGCAGGCACGCCGCGCCGGCCAGAAGGCCGCGCTCACCGAGCAGGAGCGTCCCAACATCTTCACCAACGCGGTCGCCAATATCGGTCCCGGCGAAACCGTGCTGGTGCAGATCGAATACCAGGAGCCGGTGCATCAATCCGGCACTGAATATTCGCTGCGCGTCCCGCTGGTGGTCGCACCGCGCTACAATCCGGCGCCGATCGTGCAGAGCGTCGACTTCCGCAACGACGGCTCCGGCTGGGGCACCGCCACGTCCGATCCGGTGCCCGACCGCGATCGTATTTCCCCGACGGTGCTGGATCCCGCCAAGAATGCGCCCGTTAACCCGACCAGCATCACGGTGCGTCTGAAGGCCGGCTTTGCGCTCGGCGAGGTCAAGAGCCACCATCATAACGTCAAGACCGAGAGCCCGGACAACGCGACGCGCATCGTCACGCTCGCCGACGGCGCGGTGCCCGCCGACCGCGATTTCGAACTGACGTGGAAGCCGGCGGCCCAGAACGCACCATCGGTCGGCCTGTTCCGCGAGCATGTCGGCGATGCCGATTACCTGCTCGCCTTTGTCACGCCGCCGAGCGCCGAGCAGGCGACGCAGAAGCCGCTGCCGCGCGAGGTCGTGTTCGTGATCGACAATTCCGGCTCGATGGGCGGCACGTCGATCGTTCAGGCCAAGGCGAGCCTGCTTTACGCGCTCGGCCGCCTCCAGCCGAATGACCGCTTCAACGTCATCCGCTTCGACGACACCATGGACGTGCTGTTTCCCGCCTCCGTCCCGGCGGATGCCGCGCATGTCGGCGAGGCGACCTCGTTCGTCAGCGCCTTGCAGGCGCGCGGCGGCACCGAGATGGTGCCGGCGATGCGCGCCGCGCTGACCGACAAGCTCGGCGAGACCAGCATGGTTCGCCAGATCGTGTTCCTGACCGACGGCGCGATCGGCAACGAACAGCAATTGTTCGAGACCATCACGTCGATGCGCGGCCGCTCGCGCGTGTTCATGGTCGGCATCGGGTCGGCACCCAACACCTATCTGATGACCCGCGCTTCCGAGCTCGGCCGCGGCGCCTTCACCCATATCGGCTCCGTCGAGCAGGTCGAGGAGCGCATGCGCGGCCTGTTCGCGAAGCTGGAAAATCCGGCGGTGACCGCCCTCAGCGCAAAGTTCTCGGAAGCCAAGGCCGACGTTACCCCGGCGATCATTCCCGACGTCTATCGCGACGAGCCGCTGGTTCTCGCCGCACGACTCGACAAGCTCGCGGGTTCGCTCGAGATCAAGGGACGGGTCGGCGACCGGCCGTGGTCGGTGACGCTGCCGCTGCAAAACGCCGCCGAGGGCAAGGGCCTGTCGAAGCTGTGGGCGAAGCGCAAGATCGGCGATGCGGAAGTCGCGCGCACCATGCGCGAGATGACACCGGAAGAGACCGACAAGACGATCCTGGCGCTGGCGCTCGACCATCAGATCGTCACGCGGCTGACCAGCCTCATCGCGGTCGACAAGACGCCGAGCCGTCCCGAAGGCGAACCGCTCAAGCTCAGCGAACTGCCGATCAACCTGCCGGCCGGTTGGGATTTCGAGAAGGTGTTTGGCGAACGACCGCAGCAGGCCCCCGGGCAATTGCGTGAGCGCCACGCCGATGCACGCGGCCAGCCGGCCACGAGGCGGCCGACACCTGCCGCGCCCGACGCGATCCGCCTGCCAAAGACTGCAACCTCGGCCGAGCTGAAGATGATCGGAGGCCTGATCCTGATCGTGCTCGCCCTGATCCTGTTCGTATTCAACCGGCGTCGGCCCTTGCTCACTGACGCCGTTTGAGAGAGGAGCCCCCCGAACTCCTCTGTTAGCGCGCGCGGCTGCCCGTCCCCTTAACGGCCGCGCGCGCCTTTTTATTGGAATGTCATTCCGGGGCGATGCGAAGCATCGAACTATGGTGCGCAATTGCGCACCTGAGAATCTCGAGGTTCCGGGTTCGCCCTTCGGGCGCCCCGGAACGACAACATCCGAGAGACACATGCCCCGCCTCATCTCTCCCCTGGCCCTGGCGCTGATCGGCCTCATCCTGTTCGGCGACGGCGCCTACATCCATGCAAAAGCCTGGCTCGCGCAGGTGCTGCTGGAGCGCGCGTTCGACCGAAGCGTCGCGACGGGCCAGACGGTCAAGCCGTGGTCATGGGCCGACACCTGGCCGGTCGCCCGGATCGAGGTGAAGCGGATCGGCGCCAGCGCGATCGTGCTGGACGGCACCAGCGGCCAGGCGCTCGCTTTCGGACCCGGCCATATTGAGCGGACAGTCGATGCCGGCGAACGCGGCGTTGCGGTCTATGCCGCACATCGCGATACACATTTCCGGTTCTTGCGGAATGTTGCGATCGGAGACGTGATCGAGATCACCCGCCGCGACGGCAGGCATTTCCGCTATCGCGTGGATTCGTCGGCCGTTGTCCGTTTCGACGCATCGGGCATCGATCCCGCGACACAGGATGTCGAGCTCGTGCTCGCCACCTGCTGGCCGTTCGACGCCGTTACGTCCGGTCCCGAACGTTATGTCCTGCATGGCGTCCTGATTGGAGCGAATGAATAGCAGCGATGCATCGCTCATTCCATCACACGGCATACCATGTGGTTGCTACCGCGAAGAACTCGCCATAGAACTGAGTGACGCGCCACCAAGAAGAACAACAGGTGAGGTCACGCCATGGAAGCTCGCGTATCTGCTGCATCCTCCTCTCCGCGCCCATGGTCTCCGCCGCTCGACGCCAGCGACATCGTCAAGGGCATTCACGCCATGCTGCACCCGCACAACATCGTGCTGGTGGGCGCGACCGACAAGCCCGGCAACTATGCCGAGCGGATCTGGAACAATCTGGTCAAATATGGCTTCGAGGGCGGGCTCTATCCGGTCAATGCCAAGCGCGAAACCATCTGGGGCGTCCCTTGCTACAAGGATTTCGCGAGCCTGCCCGAAAAGCCCGATCACGTGCTGGTGCTGGTGCCCGCGCGCTTTGCGG
>NZ_JBFULT010000207.1:0-11939 GCF_054049755.1 Bradyrhizobium sp. P5_C11_2 | reverse complement strand
CTCCCAGGGCAGCGAGGGGCGGCGCGGCTGTCTCGTGGTCGGCAGCGCGGTCGAGCTCTCCACGCTCGACCCGGTGGTCGGAGCGCGCGTCAATGCGCAGCTCAAGGCCAACGAGAATTTCATCGCCGGCCTCATTCGCGAAGGGCTGGCCGATGGCTCGATTCCCCACCATGTCGACGCCGACGACACCGCGCGGCTGATGATCTGCATCACGCAGGGCATGCGCGTCGTCGGCAAGGCGCGCCTGTCGCTCGACGGCGAGCGCCTGGTCGGCGTCGCGATGAAGCTGCTCGCCTGAATTTTTTGTCATATAGGGAACGATCGTTCTCTATGTCTGGAGCCTGTAAATGACGATGAATGCCACGATCGAGACCGCGCCCGAGCCGGATGCGGTGTCGCAGCGACTGACCTTCGTGCTTGCCGCGGCCTGTGGCATGGTCGCCGCCAACATCTACTATGCCCAGCCGCTGATCGCCCCGATCAGCGCCGCGCTCGGCCTGTCGCATGCCGCAGCGGGCCTGATCGTCACCATGACGCAGATCGGCTACGGCACCGGGCTGCTCTTCATCGTGCCGCTCGGCGATCTCGTCGAGAACCGGACCCTGATCTGCTCCGTCATCACGCTCGGCGCCGCGGCGTTGCTGGCCGCCGCCTTCGCCACCCATGCGCTGCCGTTCCTGATCGCCGCGCTGTTCATCGGGCTCGGCTCGGTCGCGGTGCAGATCATCATTCCCTATGCGGCGCATCTCGCGCCCGAGGCCATCCGCGGTCGCGTCGTCGGCAACGTCTCGACCGGATTGATGCTCGGCATCATGCTGGCGCGGCCGGTGTCGAGCTTCGTCACGGCTGCGTCGTCGTGGCATGCGGTGTTCTTCGCCTCAGCCGCGCTGATGATCGTGCTCGCAGCCGTGCTCTGGATGGTGCTGCCGAAGCGCAAACCCGTTGCGCGCATGCATTATGGCACGCTGCTGCTGTCGATGCCGCATCTGGTGCGGACCATGCCGCTGCTGCGGCGCCGCGCCCTCTACCAGGCGAGCCTGTTTGGCGCCTTCACCCTGTTCTGGACGGTGGCGCCACTCCAGCTCGCCGGCGCGTTCGGCTTCTCTCAGACCGGCATCGCGCTGTTCGCGCTCGCCGGTGTCGCCGGCGTGTTCGCCGCGCCAATCGCGGGACGGCTCGCCGATCGCGGCCATAGCCGCATTGCGACGCTGGTTGCGATGCTGCTCGCGGCTGCGGGCTTCCTCGTGACCTATATCGGCGCGGCCGGCTCGATGCTGAACCTGGCCTGCCTGGTGGTGGCCGCGATCGCCATCGATATCGGCGTCCAGGGCAACGTGGTGCTCGGCTTCCGCGCCATCTTCGCGCTCGGGCACGAACATCGCAGCCGCCTCAACGGCCTCTACATGGCGACGTTCTTCGCCGCCGGCGCTGCCGGCTCCGCGGTCGGCGCCTGGGCCTTCGCGCAGGGCGGCTGGACGCTGGCGTCGGCGATCGGCCTGGCCTTGCCGGTCGCGGGCCTGCTCTATGCGGCCACCGAGTAGCGGTACGATCGTGCGCCGCAGCCGTTTACCAAGCCCTCGACGGTGCCATTTCCGTCTCGCGGTTTCCGTGCGGCTGTAGTACTTAGGTCGCAAGCGAGCCTGGTTAACGGGCGGCAGGGGGAGGCTTATGGGGCGTGCGGGACTGTTTGGCGTACCGCGGTTACGGCCGTGGTCGTGGCAGGCGTTTCTGTTCGGATTTGCGGTCGTGGCCGTGTCGGCCATGGTTCAGGGCATCTGCGTCGTGCTCGGCGCAAAGCTCTACTTCGCGACATTCCTGCCCTGCATCTTCCTGGTCGGACTTCTGGCCGGTGCGCCGGCTGCGGTGTTCGCGGCTCTGCTTACCGTTCCGGTGGTGTGGTGGGCATTCATGCCGCCCTACTTCCAGTTCAATCCGCTGACCAGCGCGAATACCGATTCCATCAACCTGTTCTTCCTGCTCGCCGTGCTCCTGATCGGCCTTGCCGATCTCTGCCGCGAGACGATGGCGATCATCAGCCGCGGCGGGCTTCGCGCGTCGGGCGAGAGCGCGGCAACGAATTCGCAATGAACGGGCCTTGCGCGCGGGCGACGCGTTGCGCCGGCGCAACAGTCCGGCAACCATTCGCGAGCTTCGCCTGCGCCGCTAACTTTTCGAAAAAGATTTGGCCGCAATTTCTCTCGTGGGAATGACGAGGGAGTTTTCGGACATGAACGGCCAGGTAAACGGGCACGCCATCTTGGAGAACGTGCGCCGCTATCGCGGGATCGCATCGCTCTACCGCCAGACTGCCGTCTTCCGGCCGAGCCAGAGCTGGTCGCTGCTGGAGCAGGCCGGGGAATGGGAAGCCCGGGCGCTGACGGAGCTGGAAGCCTATTTCGCCGCGCGGATGGATTGCGCCGCTCCACGCGCGGCCTGATCGTTAACCATCGCCGCAACGAGATCGGCGATGACCATCGGCGATTGCTGGCTCTGGGCGGGGGCGGAATCCGTGGCGACTACGGAGTTACCCCGGCGCCCGCGCATGATAGCAAGTCGCCCGGATCTCCTTCACGTCGGCCGGGGCGAGCGATGACCATCTTCAACCGCATCTTTACGACTGAGCGCCTGCTCCAGATCATCGTCATTCTGGCGGCGACGGTCGCGATGAAGCTGATGGGCTGAATCTAGCGCTCGCCGAGCTCGGGCATGTCGGGCAGATAGTTCGACCCTTCCGAGCCCAGGAAATCGAACATCGCCTGCGCCGGCGGCAGCAGTACCTTGTCGCTGCGGCGGATCACGTACCATTGCCGGACGATCGGCAGGCCCGCGACATCGAGCACGATGAGCCGGCCTTCGCTCAGCTCATGCGCGACGGTGTGGGCGGAAATGAAGGCGATGCCGAGCCCGGCGATCACCGCCTGCTTGATGGTCTCGTTGCTGCTCATCTCCATGCCGATGATCGGCTCGAGATCCGACTTCTGGAACATGCCCTCCATCAGCGTGCGCGTGCCCGACCCCGGCTCGCGGGTGAGGAAGGTCTCGTGCACGAGATCGGTCAGGCTGAGGCCGGCATCCTTCTCCAGCCAGTGCCCCTTGCGCGCGACGATGATGTGCGGATTGCGCCCGAGTTGGCGCACGTCGACGCTGACGTCGGCCGGTGGCCGACCCATCACGGCGAAATCGAGGTCGTAGCCGTGCATCGCCTCGCGGATCTCCTCGCGATTGCCGATGGTGAGCCTGATCTCGATCTTCGGGTAACGCTTGGTGAACGCCGCGATCGCATGCGGCACGAAGTACTTCGCGGTCGAGACCGCGCCGAGATGCACCGTGCCGCCGGTGCGCCCGGCGAGCAGATCGAGCGCGCCCTGGCAGTCCGCGATCGCGGCTTCGACGCGCTCTGCCAGCGCCAACACCTCCTTGCCGGCCTCCGTCAACAGCATGCCGTCGCCGGTCCGCTGCACCAGCGGCAGGCCTGCGAGATCCTGGAGCTGCCGGAGCTGCTGGGTCACGGCCGGCTGGGTCAGGCCGAGATGGCTCGAGGCCGCCGTGACGCTGCCCTTGGCCGAGAGTGCCGCGAGCGAGCGCAGCTGCCGGATCGTCAGATGCCGGAGCTGGGTCGCCGCATGGCTGGGGCCATTATAAGAAAATTCTTTGGCGCTCATTATGAATAGAAATTTTCCTTATTAAGCCGTCGCTGTCAATCTCCTGATGCTGGGACCGACCGCACCGACCTCCGCCGGGGAGGGAACTGGATGCGGCGCCCGCAAGGGGATGGACGCAGATGACCGGGCAAATCAGGCTGGACGACCACCTTCAACGGTATTCCGAGACCGCACCTCGCGCGCTGGCGGTTGCCGCCGCCATCGACGCCATAGCCGCGGCCGCGATCGAGATTGCCGATCTCATCGGCACCGGAGATCTCGCGGACGCCTCCGGCCTGACCACGGAGCGCAACAGCGACGGCGATCTCCAGCGTGACCTCGACGTCCGGGCGGACGCGATCCTGCGCCGCTGCCTCGGCAAATTGCCGATCGCAGCTCTGGCGTCGGAGGAAATGCGCGAGCCCCAGATCGGCGACCGCGAGGCCAGGATCTGCATCGCGATCGATCCGCTCGACGGCTCCTCGAACATCGACATCAACATGACCGTCGGCACGATCTTCTCGATCCTGCCGGTCCCGGACGACCTCGCGCTCGCGTTCCATCAGCGCGGCTCGGCGCAGCTTGCGGCGGGATTCGTCACCTACGGTCCGCAGACCTCGCTGGTGCTGACGCTCGGCGACGGCGTCGACATCTTCACCTACGACCGCAGGTCCGGCTGCTTCCGTCTCGCGCGCAGCGCCGTGCAGATTTCCGAGGCCTGCGACGAGTTCGCGATCAACGCCTCCAACCGCCGGCACTGGGATCCGCCGGTGCGTGCCTTCGTGGACGAGTGCCTTGCCGGTGTCGATGGGCCGGCAAACCACAACTTCAACATGCGCTGGATCGGCTCGCTGGTCGCGGAGGCCTATCGGATCCTCACCCGCGGCGGCGTCTTCCTCTATCCGTCCGATGCGCGCCCCGGCTATGGCGACGGCCGCCTGCGTCTCACCTACGAGGCCCACCCGATGGCCATGATCATCGAGCAGGCCGGCGGCTCCGCCTCGACCGGGCGCGAGCGCATCCTCGACCTTGCCGCGGACAGCCTGCATCAGCGCGTGCCGCTGATCATGGGATCGAGCAACGAAGTGCGGCGCGTTGCGGAACTGCACTGCGATCCGCTGCTCGTCGCAAGCGTCTCAGCGCCGCTGTTCGCGCGGCGCGGCTTCTTCCGGCTGTGATGGGAGGCGACTAATGTCCAGGAAGCATCCGATCATCTCCATCACCGGCTCCTCCGGCGCCGGTACGACCTCGGTCAAGAAGACCTTCGAGCAGATATTCTTCCGCGAGAAGGTCAATGCCGTCTACATCGAGGGCGACGCCTTTCATCGCTACGACCGCGCCGAGATGCGCACGCAGATGGCGAAGGAGGCTGATCGCGGCAACAGGCATTTCAGCCATTTCAGCCCCGAGACCAACCTGTTCGAGGAATTGGAGCGGGCGTTCCGCGACTATGGCGAGACCGGTACGGCAACGACGCGGCATTACATTCACGACGCCGAAGAATCCGCGCTGCACGGCGCGCCGCCCGGCACCTTCACCGAATGGGAACGGCTGCCCGAAAACTCGGACCTGCTGTTCTATGAGGGCCTGCACGGCGCCGTCGTCACCGACAAGGTCAACGTCGCGCGTTATGCCGACCTCAAGATCGGCGTTGTGCCCGTCATCAATCTCGAATGGATTCAGAAACTGCACCGCGACCGCAGCGCGCGGGGCTATTCGACCGAGGCCGTCACCGACACGATTCTGCGGCGGATGCCGGACTACATCCACTACATCTGCCCGCAATTCTCCGAGACCGACATCAACTTCCAGCGCGTGCCGACGGTCGATACCTCCAATCCGTTCATCGCGCGCTGGATCCCGACGCCGGACGAATCGATGGTGGTGATCCGCTTCAAGAACCCGCGCGGCATCGACTTTCCCTATCTGCTCTCGATGCTGCCGCACAGCTGGATGTCGCGCGCCAATTCGATCGTGTGTCCCGGCGCCAAGCTGGACCTCGCGATGCAGCTGATCCTGACGCCGCTGATCATGCAGCTCATCGAGCGCAAGCGAAACCTGAAGTGAACAAGGGGAGAATTCGATGAACATCTCCGTCCATGCCGAAGCCGACCTCAGCACGGTCAGCCACAACGATCTCGCCAACGCGGTCCGCTTCCTCGCGGTCGACGCCATCGAGACCTCGCAGTCCGGCCATCCCGGCCTGCCGATGGGTATGGCCGATGTCGCGACCGTGCTGTTCTCGCGCTTCCTCAAATTCGACTCGGCCCATCCCAATTGGCCGGACCGCGACCGCTTCGTGCTGTCGGCCGGCCACGGCTCGATGCTGCTCTATGCGCTGCTGCATCTCACCGGCGGCGCCGTCAGCCTCGACGATATCAAGGCGTTCCGGCAATGGGGCTCGAAGACGCCGGGCCATCCCGAATATGGCCACACACCTGGAGTCGAGACCACGACGGGGCCGCTGGGGCAGGGGATTGCCACTGCCGTTGGTATGGCGCTCGCCGAGCGCATGGCCAATGCGCGGCATGGCGATGGTCTGGTCGATCACTTCACCTATGTGATCGCCGGCGACGGCTGCCTCATGGAGGGCATCAGCCAGGAGGCGATCTCGCTCGCCGGCCATCTGCAACTCGGCCGCCTGATCGTGCTGTTCGACGACAACGGAATCTCCATCGACGGGCCGACGTCGCTTGCGACATCGGACGATCAGCTTGCGCGGTTTGCGGCGTCGGGCTGGTCGGTGCGCCGCGTCGACGGGCATGATCCCGAAGCTGTTGCGCAGGCGATTGCGGAAGAGCGCGAGACGACAAGCCCTTCGCTGATCGCCTGCCGCACCATCATCGGCTATGGCGCGCCGGACCGGCAGGGCACCGAGAAGGCGCATGGCGCTCCGCTTGGTGTCGAGCAGACGGCGGCGGCACGCAGGACGCTCGGCTGGGACTACCAGCCCTTCGTCGTGCCGATCCCGATCCTGAAAGCGTGGCGGATGATCGGCCAGCGCGGACAGGTGGAGCGTCTGGCCTGGCTCGATCGCTACGAATGCGCGACGTCCGAGCAGCGCGACCTGTTCATCGAAGGCAAGGCCGTTGCCCTGCCAGGTGCCTATGCGCTGGCCGCGGCCAAATTGCGCGAGCGCTTCGCCACCGAGCGTCCGAAGCTCGCGACGCGGCAGGCTTCGCAGCAGGTGCTCGACGGTATCGCCGGGACGATCCCGGGGCTTGTCGGCGGTTCCGCGGACCTGACGCATTCGAATCTGACGCACGCCAAGGCGCAGATTCCCGTCACGCGCGACGCGTTTGCGGGCAACTACATCCACTACGGCATCCGCGAGCACGGCATGGCCGCCGCGATGAACGGCCTCGCCTTGCACGGCGGCTTCATTCCCTATGGCGGCACGTTTCTCGCCTTCTCCGACTACAGCCGGCCGGCGATCAGACTTGCGGCGTTGATGCGGCTGCGCGTCATCCATGTCATGACCCACGATTCCATCGGTCTCGGCGAGGACGGCCCGACGCATCAGCCGGTCGAGCATCTCGCCGCGCTGCGGGTCATTCCGAACCTTCTCGTGTTCCGCCCGGCTGATGCTGTCGAGGCGCTGGAGGCGTGGGACTGCGCACTTGAGGCCGAGGATCGTCCCTCGGTGCTGTGCCTGTCGCGTCAGGCGCTGCCGACCTTCCGCAGTGATGCCCGTGGCAGGAACCGCGTCGCACATGGCGCCTATCTCGTCGTCACGCCGGACGGCGGTCGCGATGTCACGTTGATCGCGACCGGCTCGGAGGTCTCAATCGCGCTGGACGCCGCCCGTCTGCTCGCGACCGAGCACATCCGCGCGGCCGTCGTCTCCGCGCCCTGTTTCGCCCTGTTCGAGGAACAGCCGGAGGACTATCGCGCCACCGTCCTGGGCTCGGCGCCACGCGTCGGCATCGAGGCCGCCGTGCTCGGCGATTGGCCGCGCTGGATCGGCGCCGAAGGCGAGTTCGTCGGCATGCGCGGCTTCGGCGCCTCGGCGCCGGCATCGGTGCTCTACCGCGAATTCGGTATTACGGCGCAAAGCATCGCAGAGGCAGCCCGGCGCGCGGTCGCCCGCGCAGGCAAAGCACAAWAGGAGGATCTCCCGTGGCACGTATCACCCTTCGGCAATTGCTCGATCACGCAGCTCATCACGGCTACGCGGTGCCGGCGTTCAACATCAACAACATGGAGCAGGGCATCGCGATCATGCAGGCGGCCGCCGAGGTCGATGCGCCCGTGATCATCCAGGCCTCGCGCGGCGCGCGCAGCTATGCGGGCGACCTCATGCTCTCGCACATGATCGACGCGCTGGAGCGGACCTATCCGGACATTCCACTCTGCATGCATCAGGACCACGGCAATGACGAGGCGACCTGCGCCAGCGCCATCGCCCACGGCTTCACCTCGGTGATGATGGACGGTTCGCTCAAGGCCGACGCCAAGACGGCGGCCGACTACGACTACAACGTCGCGATCACCCGCCGCGTCGTCGATCTTGCCCATTGGGTCGGCGCATCCGTGGAAGGCGAGCTCGGCGTGCTTGGCTCGCTCGAGCATGGCGGTGGCGAGCAGGAAGACGGGCATGGCGTCGAGGGCAAGGTCAGCCACGACCAGTTGCTCACCGATCCCGACCAGGCGGTCGATTTCGTTCGCGCCACCAAGGTCGACGCGCTCGCGATCGCGATGGGCACCTCGCACGGTGCCTACAAGTTCAGCCGCAAGCCGGACGGCGACATTCTGGCGATGCGCGTGGTCGAGGAGATCCATCGCCGGCTGCCCAACACGCATCTGGTCATGCATGGCTCTTCGTCGGTGCCGCAGCCGCTCCAGGACATGTTCAACCAGTTCGGCGGCGAGATGCCGCAGACCTGGGGCGTGCCGGTGGAGGAAATCGTCCGCGGCATCAAGAGCGGCGTGCGCAAGGTCAATATCGACACCGATTGCCGCCTGGCAATGACCGCGGTGTTCCGAAAGGTCGCCGCGCAAGCGAGATCCGAATTCGATCCGCGCAAATTCCTGAAGCCCGCGATGGACGCGATGCGCGAGCTCTGCCGCGAGCGGTTCGAGCAGTTCGGCACCGCCGGCCATGCAAGCAAGATCAAGGTGATCCCGATGAGCGAGATGGCGCGACGTTACCGCGCCGGCGAACTCGACCCGCGCATCGACGCCCGCGAGCCCGTCGCGGCCTGAACCATTCAGAGAGCAGAAGAGAGAAACGAGGAGAGAATCATGAACGCACATACCGGCACGGTCCGCGGCAAGGAGCGCTATCGCTCGGGCGTCATGGAATACAAGCGCATGGGCTATTGGGAGCCCGACTACATGCCGAAGGACACCGACGTGATCGCCTTGTTCCGCGTGACGCCGCAGGAGGGAGTCGACCCGATCGAAGCGTCCGCAGCGGTCGCCGGTGAATCCTCGACGGCAACCTGGACGGTGGTGTGGACCGACCGTCTGACGGCGGCGGAGAAATATCGCGCAAAGTGCTATCGAGTCGATCCCGTGCCGGGCTCGCCGGATTCGTACTTTGCCTACATCGCCTATGACCTCGACCTGTTCGAGCCCGGCTCGATCGCCAACCTCTCGGCCTCGATCATCGGTAACGTCTTCGGCTTCAAGCCGCTGAAGGCGCTACGTCTGGAGGACATGCGCTTCCCCGTCGCCTATGTGAAGACGTTCCAGGGCCCGGCGACCGGCATCGTGGTCGAGCGCGAACGCCTCGACAAGTTCGGCCGGCCGCTGCTCGGAGCAACGGTGAAGCCGAAGCTCGGGCTTTCGGGCCGCAATTACGGCCGCGTGGTCTACGAAGCGCTGAAGGGCGGGCTCGATTTCACCAAGGACGACGAGAACATCAACTCACAGCCCTTCATGCACTGGCGCGACCGCTTCCTCTATTGCATGGAGGCCGTGAACCGTGCGCAGGCCGCTTCCGGCGAGGTGAAGGGAACCTATCTCAACATCACCGCCGGGACGATGGAAGACATGTACGAGCGCGCGGAGTTCGCCAAGGAGCTCGGATCGTGCATCGTCATGATCGACCTCGTGATCGGCTACACCGCGATCCAGTCCATGGCGAAATGGGCGCGCCGCAACGACATGATCCTGCATCTCCATCGCGCCGGCCACTCGACCTATACGCGGCAGAAGAGCCACGGCGTGTCGTTCCGCGTCATCGCCAAATGGATGCGGCTTGCCGGCGTCGATCACATCCATGCCGGCACGGTGGTCGGCAAGCTCGAAGGCGATCCCAACACCACGCGCGGCTATTACGATGTCTGCCGCGAGGATTTCAATCCGATGAAGCTCGAGCACGGCCTGTTCTTCGACCAGTCCTGGGCGAGCCTCAACAAGATGATGCCGGTGGCCTCCGGCGGCATCCATGCCGGCCAGATGCATCAGTTGCTCGACCTGTTGGGGGAAGACGTCGTGCTGCAATTCGGCGGCGGCACCATCGGCCATCCCATGGGGATTGCGGCCGGTGCGATCGCCAACCGCGTCGCGCTGGAAGCGATGATCCTCGCCCGCAACGAGGGTCGCGACTACGTCCATGAGGGTCCGGAGATCCTGGCCAGGGCGGCGGAGACCTGCACGCCACTGAAGGCCGCGCTCGAAGTCTGGAAGGACGTGACCTTCAACTATCAGTCCACCGACACGCCGGACTTCGTTCCGACCGCGCTGGAAACCGTTTGAGGAGACGCGACATGAAATTGACCCAGGGCTGCTTCTCGTTCCTGCCCGATCTGACCGACGACCAGATCACCAGGCAGGTGCAGTATTGCCTCGCCAACGGCTGGGCGGTGAACATCGAGTTCACCGACGATCCGCATCCGCGCAACACCTATTGGGAGATGTGGGGCCTGCCGATGTTCGACCTTCAGGACGCCGCCGGCGTGATGATGGAACTTGCCGAATGCCGCCGGGTGTACGGCGACCGTTACATCCGCATCAGCGGATTCGACTCCAGCCATGGCTGGGAGTCGGTGCGGATCTCCTTCCTCGTCAACCGGCCGCCGCAGGAGGCCGAGTTCGAGCTGGTGCGGCAGGAGGTCGGCGGGCGCGCGATCCGCTACACCACCGTGCGCCGAACGACCGCGCACGCTTAAGCATAATCAGCCGTTCCGCGCGGAGCACTCCCTGCTCCGCATCCTTGGCGGACCACTGCTTCGCCGCTCCCTCGCGGCGAAGCCCTTTTCTTCGAGGTGCCGATGCTCGACGTTCCCCACGCAACGATCACCGAAGGCGGCGAGACCACGTTCGATATCCGAAAGGAATCCGAGGCCGCCGGGATCACCGCGACGCTGCAACAGCTCGAGCAGGAACTGATCGGCTTGAGGCCGGTCAAGAACCGTGTGCGCCAGATTGCTTCGCTCCTGCTGATCGAGCGTATTCGGCAGCGCGCAGGACTGGCCTCGGCGCCGCCGACGCTGCACATGTCGTTCACCGGTAATCCCGGCACCGGCAAGACCACCGTGGCGCTGCGCATGGCAAAGATCCTGCACGGGCTTGGGTTCGTGCGGCGTGGGCAGGTGATCTCGGTCACGCGCGACGATCTTGTCGGCCAGTACATCGGCCACACCGCGCCGAAGACCAAGGAGATCTTGAAGAAGGCGATGGGCGGCGTGCTCTTCATCGACGAGGCCTATTACCTGCACCGGCCCGACAATGAGCGCGACTACGGCCAGGAGGCGATCGAGATCTTGCTCCAGGTGATGGAGAACCAGCGCGAGGACCTGGTCGTGATCCTGGCCGGCTATGGCGAACGGATGACGAGCTTCTTTGCCTCCAACCCCGGCTTCCGCTCGCGCATCGCGCACCATATCGACTTCCCGGACTATGCGGAGGCCGAGCTTCTCGTCATCGCCGAGCTGATGCTCAGGGAGCGCGGCTATCGTTTCTCGGCGGCGGCGCGCGAGGCCTTCGAAAAATACATCGCGCTGCGCCGGACCCAGCCGTTCTTCTCCAATGCGCGCTCGATCCGCAACGCTGTCGACCGCATCCGCTTGCGGCAGGCCGACCGGCTGGTTTCCGATCTCGATCGCATGCTCGACATTACCGACCTCGAAACGATCGATCCAGCCGACGTGCTGGCGAGCCGGGTGTTCAGCGATGGTCCGGTTGTGGAGAGGAGTGCGAAGTCATGACGAGAGAGATCATCATTGCGCCGTCGATCCTGGCCGCGGATTTCGCGCGGCTCGGCGAGGAGATCGCAGCGATCGATGCGGCCGGCGCCGACTGGATCCATTGCGACGTGATGGACGGGCATTTCGTGCCGAACATCAGTTA
>NZ_JBFULT010000206.1:0-11969 GCF_054049755.1 Bradyrhizobium sp. P5_C11_2 | reverse complement strand
CCCGGAGCAAGGACGAGACCCGCGCAAGGCGCCGCCGGCCGGCGCCCCCGTGATCCGCTTTCCCTCCGCCCGCAATTGCGAAACTTAACGGTGCTTCAGCATCTGTAACCGCGCCTGCCGCAGGGCGCCGGCTATACTCCCGAGGCCGACTGTCGCTTTTGCTTGTCCGGCAACCCGCAGCATCACGGAGGCATTGCTTGATCACGAGCAGAAGTGACATTTCGATTTCGGGCATTGCACGACGCTTGATTGGCATCACAAGGCTTCGCATAACGAGGCGTCGCATAACAAGGCTTGGCATCACAAGGCTTGGCATCGCCACCGCCGTGCTGGCGGCCGGCACGGCCGGCAGCTCCGCGCAACCGCAATACGATCCCGGTGCGAGCAGCACCGAGATCAAGATCGGCAACATCATGCCGTATAGCGGCCCGGCATCAGCTTACGGCATCATCGGCAAGACGATGAGCGCCTACTTTCGCATGGTCAACGACAATGGCGGCATCAACGGCCGGAAGATCAACTTCATCTCGTATGACGATGCGTACAGTCCGTCCAGGGCGGTCGAGCAGGCACGACGGCTCGTCGAGGACGACGAAGTGCTCGCGATCTTCGCGCCATTCGGCACCGCGAGCAACGCCGCCATTCAGAAATACATGAACAATCGGCATGTGCCGCAATTGTTTGTCATAACGGGAGCGTCGCGTTGGGCCGATCCCGTGCATTTTCCGTGGACCATTGGCTGGCAACCGAGTTACCGGACCGAGGCACGCATCTATGCGGATTATATCCTGGCGCACCATCCGGGCGCCAAGATCGGCGTTCTCTACCAGAATGACGATTTCGGGCGCGACTATCTCCTCGGATTGCAGGATGCCCTCCAGGACAAGTACGCCGAGACGGTCATTACCAGCCAGCCCTATGAGATCAGCACGCCGACGATCGAGTCGCAGATCGTTGCCATCAAGGCCGCCGCTCCCGACATATTCATCAATGTCGCCACGCCGAAATTCGCAGCTCAAGCGATCAGGAAGCTCGGCGAACTGGACTGGCATCCCATCCATATCATCACCAACGTCTCGGTCTCGGTTGGCGCGGTGCTCAGGCCCGCCGGACTGGACAACGCAAAGGGAATTCTGAGCGCCGGCTATCAGATGGACGTGACCGATCCGCAGTGGGACAGCCATCCGGGCATGCAGCGCTTTCGCGCGTTCATGGCGAAATATTATCCGGACGCGGATCGATCGGAGAGCGGCCCGTTGATGGCGTTCAACATGTCGAGCGCGCTGGTGGAAGTGATACGGCGCTGCGGCGACGAACTCACGCGCGAAAGAATCATGAAGGTGGCGACGGATCTCGATATCGAGACTGCCGCCTACATTCCCGGTGTTCGGATAAAGACATCGCCAACGGACTTTCGCCCGATCGAGCATCTGAAGATGATGCGCTTCACCGGCGAGAGGTGGGAATGGTTTGGCCCGCTGCTGGACGGACATGCGGACCAGACGATGCCTTCGTCCGACTAGCGCGCCGAACAGCGCAGGCCGCGACTTCGTGCAAAGACGAAAATGATCGTTCAAATGATACTGCCGATCCGGCGCACGCATGCACATGTCAGGCAAGCGAGCCGAGGCGTTCCCGGCGTCGCTTCATCAAGGAGACGTTCTATGACGACACTGAAGCTCTTGTCCGCCGGACTGATGGTTGCAGCCATGATTGCCTCTCCCGCGATGGCTCGCGAAGGCAACGCGAAGCGGACCAATGTCGACGCTTATGCGTCGGCTCAGCGCGTGCCGGTCACCTCCAAGCGCAGCTGCGTTCGCGCTCCCGACGTCGGCGCATACGCATCCGACCCGTGGCGCCGGCCCCCCTGCGAGCCCACGTCCGGCTATTGAGCACGCGAGCCGAAGGAAGCCCCGTCGGCGCAAGACAACCGCTGGCGCTGAGCTGAAGGAGTTCATCTCGGCGCCTCGGGGCCGTCTGTCGCACGGACGGAAGAATGGCGGCACTGCATGAAGCCGCTGTTCTTCCGGCCCGCCACATTTCAGTGGAGACCTTCCGCAGCAGGCGACAGGGTGCCTTGCCCCCTACCGGTCGTGCGGCCCGTTCCGCTCTCCCATTTTGGCACTCCTGATCGCGTCACGAATTCGTGTATCGAACCGCGAGCATTGCGGGCGCTTGCGTCGCGCATGGCGGACAGCCGTCTACGGAGAAGGTCGTCTTGACACGCCAACGGCCTCGCCTGTAGGACACCAAGGCATATTCACGCTTTTCAATATCTTGCCAGGGGGCGGTGATCTTCGGGTGGGCTCTCGCTTTCCCGACATCACGGCATTGAATCTGATCCACGGACCCCGATGTCTTCGCCGGCTGATCGAACTTACACTTTCGGAAACTGGCTCATCGACTGCCAGCATAGAGAGCTGAGGCACGACAACGTCACGGTGCCGATCGGAAGCCGCGCATTCGAGATTCTCGAGAAGTTGGCAGGCTCTGCCGGTCTCCTGGTGACCAAGGATGAATTGATCGGGAGCGTCTGGTCAGGCCTGGCCGTCGAGGACAACACGCTCCAGGTCCATATCTCCGCCGTCCGCAAGGCGCTCGGCAAGGATCGCGATCTCCTCAAGACGATCTCGGGACGTGGCTATACGCTCGCCGGAAGCTGGCGAAGCGGGCATCTGGATCAGCCTGCAGCCGCCGCACCGGTATCCGTTCCGGCCGCGTCGTCCTTTTCGAGCAATCTGCCCAACACCCGCGCGCCTCTCATCGGTCGCGAGGATTGCCTGCACGAGTTGGCCGACGTGCTGTCCGCATATCGGACAGTGACTCTCGTCGGCCCCGGCGGCATCGGCAAGACGAAGCTGGCAATCGAACTCGCGCGGCGCGTCGCGCCGTCGTTCAACGATTCGGTCGCGCTGGTCGAGCTCGCGACTCTGCAGGATCCGGCGCTCGCAACATCCGCAACCGGCCGTGCCCTCAGGCTTGCCCTGAGCGACAAGGACGTCTCGGCGGCAAGCATTGCCCAGGCCATCGGCTCGCGCCGCTTGCTTCTTGTGCTGGACAATTGCGAACACGTCATCGATGCCGCGGCACAGATCGCCAGTGCCGTGCTGCGCTATTGTCCGAATGTCACCGTTCTTGCAACCAGCCGGGAAGGCCTCCGCATCGACGGCGAATATGTTGCGGCGATCCCGCCGCTGTCGGTGCCCCACCCCGACATCCATGACCCCGATTATCTTCTCCGGGAAAGCGCAGTGCAGCTGTTCGTCGCACGCACGAGGGCGTTGCGCGCAGGCTTCGCTCCCGGCGCGCACGACCTGCTGAAGATAGCCGCCATCTGTCGCCGGCTCGACGGGATCCCGCTCGCGTTGGAATTTGCCGCTGCCCGGGCCGCGAACCTCGGGGTCGACACCGTATTGCTTCGCCTGGACCATCGTTTCGAGCTGCTGAGCGGCGGCCGCCGCGACCAGCTGCCGCGACATCAGACCCTGCGGGCAACACTGGACTGGAGCTACGATCTGTTGCCGCCGACGGAGCAGAGGCTGCTGTGCCGGCTTGCGGTGTTTCCGGCCGGCTTCACGCTCGATGCGGCCATCGCAATGATGGACGACGACTCGTCCCGGTCGGACGTCATCGAAACACTGTTCAATCTGGTTGGAAAATCGCTCGTCTCGCTGGACCCGTCCTTTGAGGGGCGATGGCGCCTCCTCGAGACCACCCGCGCTTATGCCCTGGAGAAGCTGGCGGAAGCAGGCCTCGTCGAGCAAGCGGCGAGACGGCACGCGAGCTTCCTCAGGCAACTCGTCGCGCCGCTCGGCGACGCCACTCCCGCGTCCGACGATATCTCTCGTCTTGCCCAAGAGATCGGAAACGTGCATGCGGCGCTCGACTGGGCCTTCGCACCCGATGGCGATGCCGCGCTCGGGATCGAGCTGACGGCCGGCTTTGTTCCGGTATGGATGCAGTTGCTGTCTTTCATGGAGTGCTCGAGCCGGATCGAGCACGCTCTCGCGCATTTCAGCCCTGAGCTGACCTGCGACCCGAGGCTCAAGGCGCACCTCTATGTCGCTTTGGGGTTCGCGCTGCTCAACACGACCGGCTCGGCGGACCGCATGAAGGCGGCCCTCAACATCGGGCTTGTGCTCGCCGAAGAGCTGTCCGATCTCGAGCTTCAGCTCAGGGCCGTTTGGACGCTGTGGAGCCACAATCTCAACTCGGGTCAATATGACGCGGCCAAGCACGTCGGAGAGCGATACCTCGAGATCGCCTTGCGCACGGGAAATCCCGCCAACGAGACCGTAGGCCGTCGCCTGATCGGCGCGGCGACCCATTTTTACGGAGCGCAGGAGGATGCAAGGCGCGAATTGACCCTGTCCCTGGACCATTCGGCTCACGGATTGAAGGACGGTGCGAACCAGATGTGGTTCCTGCTGAACCAGAGCGTTCTGGCCAAAGCCATGTTGGCGCGCGTCCTGCTGCTACAGGGACAGATCGCCCAGAGCAGATCCCTGGCCGCCGAGTGCCTCCAGGAGGCGCAGCGCGAGAAGGACAAGCTTGCGATCGCTTACGCGCTGCGGAACGCCGTCTGCCCGATTGCGCTGATGACGCATGATCTCGCCGCTGCCGATGAGGCGATATCGTCTCTTCTCGAGCTGGTCACGCGCGAGGGCATAGCGTTCTGGGCCAGCTGGACGTCCTGCCTGAAGGGTCAGTTGCTCGTCCTGCAGGGCAAGCATCGCGATGGAGTAGCACTGCTGCGCACCGGGCTGAAAGCGCGAGCCGAGAATGGATGGCTGATGCGCAATCCCGAGTTTATCGGATCGCTTGCCGAGGGCCTGCTCGCGAGCGGCGAGATTGCGCAGGCCCTCACCGCCGTGGAAGATGCCCTGACTATTTCCCGGCAGGGCAAGCAATTGTGGTGCCTTGCGGATCTGTTGCGGATCAAGGGCGAGATCCTGCTGGCCGGAGACTCGTCCGAGACCTCCCGGTCGGAATTGCTGTTCTCAGAAGGTCTATCCATTGCGAGAGAGCAGCAATGCCGCTTCTACGAGCTGAAGGTCGCGGCGGCCTGGGCGAGGATCATGGCGGCATCCGACCGTCAGCAGACCGCGCTCGACCTCGTCGGTCCGGTCAGCGCTCTGTTCGATCGTGGGGTGGATCTTCCCGCGCTCGCCTTTGCGCGCGGTCTCGCTGCAAGCCCGGGCGCCTCGGTTACGACACACCCCGGCGACCGGCCCGCTTCCTGCACTTGCCACTAGGTCGCTGCCGCCTTCAGCCCGCCCGACATGTCCCGCATCGCCGCAACAACCCCACTCAACCCTCCGGACCGCGCTTGATGAGCATTTCCAGACGACAGGCCTTGGGCAGCATTGGCGCTTCGATCTTTTCGCCTGGCATCCTCCGGGCGCAGGGCACGAGACCGATAACGATCGGTGAAATCAACTCCTACAGCAGCGCGCCGGCGTTTACGCTGCCCTATCGTCGCGGCTGGCAATTGGCGGTCGAACAGCTCAATGCGAAGGGCGGCCTTCTCGGGCGTGAATTGCGGGTCATCAGTCGGGACGACGAAGGCAAGCCAAGCGTAGCGATTCGCGCGGCGGAAGAGCTCGTGCGCAGGAACGGCGTCGATCTGCTGGCAGGCGCCTATCTGTCGAATGTCGGACTGGCGATCAGCGACTTCGCGCGGCAAAACCGGATCCTGTTCGTGGCGAGCGAACCGCTCACGGACGCCCTCGTTTGGGAACGGGGACATCGATATTGCTACCGGCTCCGGCCCTCGACATACATGCTGGCCGCCATGCTGGTGGAGGAAGCAGCCCAGCTGAAGGCGACACGATGGGCGACGATCTCCCCGAACTACGAGTATGGGCAATCGGCCGTGAAGTGGTTCATGCAGCTTCTCAGCCGCCGCCGTCCCGACGTCCAGTTCATTGGCAGTCAGTGGCCGCCCTTGGGTGCCATTGATGCCGGCATCGTCGTGAACGCCCTCGCTCAGCAGAACCCCGAGGCGATCCTCAACGTCACCTTCGGACCCGACCTCGCCAAGTTTGTTCGGCAAGGCAATGATCGCGGCCTGTTCGAAGGACGAAACGTCGTGTCGTTCACGACCGGTGAACCCGAATACCTCATTCCCCTCGGACAGGACGCACCGGAAGGCTGGATCGTGACCGGCTATCCCGTGACCGAGGCTCTGGGTCAAGCCAACAGCGCTTTCGTGTCGGCCTATTCCTCGCGCTATGGCGAGGCTCCCACGATGGGCTCCGTGGTCGGTCACGCGCTGATCAGCTCGATCGCAACTCCGATCGAGAAGCTCGGGAGCCTCGATACCGAGGCGATGGCCGACGGGTTTGGCAATGTCAGCTTCGAAACGCCGTTCGGACCGGCAACATGGCGCTCCATCGACCATCAGAGCACCCTGGGGACGTTTGTCGGCCGCACCACCGTCAGGGGCAACACGGGCGTCATGGTGGACTGGAAATATCTGGACGGCGGAACGATGTTTCCGCCGGATGCCGAAGTTCGCAAATTGCGCGCGTCAACATGAAACGCAGAGCCTCGCCTCGGGGCGACGCGTCACCCGTGCATTCGGCCGGAGCGCTTGGCGCAGTCCGGCGCGCGCTGTGCGTGCTGCAATAACTTCGCCTCAGCATCCCGGCGGCAGGATCGGCGACACCCCCGGCGTTGCCGCCGCACCTGACGCGTTGGCCGGCAACATTGTCGCGGGCGATGCCAGATTCATCGAGACCCCCTCTGCACAGCTCGAGCTGTTTGGACTGGGCACGATAGCGGCATTTGGATCGATGCCTGTGCCCCCAGCGCCGTTGGTGGCCGCCAGGATCGTACCAGGCGCCGGACTGGCGGCGACTTGCGGGATCGAGAGCGGCAGCGACGCGGCGCTCACTGCAAGCCCTCCCGGCGTCGAGCTGCATGCAACGGTCGTCCCCGTTCCCACCGGCGTCGCCGCGGCAATCGTGCCGGTGGCACTGCCGTTTAGTCCCGTGACAGGCAGTATCGGAACGATGCTGCCTAAGGTCGAGACACCCGTGCTCGATACGCTCGGCGTCAGCGGCATCGGCGTTGGAGGCGTCGATGGCGGAGCGCAGACGACCACCGTGCCCGGTGTCGCCGGATCCGAGGCGAGCGGAACGGGCGCCAGCGTCGTATCGGGTGCGCCCGGCTCGGTCGTTGCGGAAAACGGGCCTGGACTATTGAGCGGCGAGGTGACGATCGCGCCCGGCACCGTCGGAAGGCCCATCGCCGTGGTGCCCATCGTTGCGACCTGCGCCTCGCCCGGAGCGCAGCCCGACAGCAGAACGATCATCGTTGCGAGCACGATCCGCATCTAGCTCACCTCGGTCTTGCGGATGGCGACCTTGCTGCCCTCCGTCAGATTCACCGTCGGATTGAGCACGACCTGGTCACCGGGCTGCACGCCGTCGCGGACTTCAACCTCGGTGCCGAAATCGCGCGCGATCGAGACCTTCTGCAAATGAACGGTACCGTTGCGGACGACCGCGACATGAAGTCCGTTCTGGTCGAAGACGAGTGCATCGGCCGGGATCGTCATCGACGGCGTCCTGCGTGGAATCGACAGCTCCACCGTGCAGTAGATGCCGGGATTGAGCGCCCCGTCCGGATTGGGCACGTCGATCTCGGTCAGCAACGTCCGGCTTCCCGGCTGCAACGCGGTTGCGATGCGTGTGACTTTCCCCGGAAAGGTCCGGTTCGGAATCTCGGGGACGTGGATTTCCGCGTCGACGCCGGGTGCTACTCCGAAGGCCTCGTCCTGCGGCACGAAGACCTGGGTTCGGATCACGTTGGAATGCATCAGCGTGAACATAAAGGTCGACCCGGACTGCACCAGGCTGCCATTGTCCACGTTGCGTTGTGTGATCACGCCGTCGAACGGCGCCACCACGCGCTGGTAGGCCTTCTCCTGCTGAAGAACGCGAATCTGCGCTTCCTGCGCCGAGATGTTCGACTGGGCCACATTCACGGCGGCCTGCTGCGCGCGCAGGGTGAGACGATCGTTGTCACCCTGCTGCGCCGTCAACCAGCCTTGCTTGACGAGATTGCTGTCCCGCGCATTGGTGACATCGGCGAGCTCCCGGCTTGCTTGCGCCTGCTGCAAGGCTGCCTGGTTCTGGGCCAGCGTCGCCTGTGCCTGCGCGATCTGCTGGTCGAGTTCCGGAGCGGTGATTTCCGCGAGAAGATCGCCCTTCTTCACGCGATCGCCGATATCCACGTAGCGCTTTTCGATATAGCCACTGGTCCGCGCGAAGATATTCGCCGCCTCGAACGCCGTCGTCGTCGCCGGCAGCGTGACCTTCATCAGGTCGCCGCTGGGCCGGACCGCGGCCACCCGAACCTCCGGAATGGCCGTTCTCGCCTGCTCCGCCACTGCGGCGACCTCACGCGCGGCCTGATAGTGCCGCCAGCCTCCAACGCCGAGACCGCCGGCGAGGAGCAGAAGCATGCCTCCTCCGAGCAGCGCGCCGCCATAGCGGCGTTCCGGCCGCGAGCTCTTGCCGGGCAGCTCCACGATCCGGCAGCTCTCGCCATCAGGCCGGTTCTTCACGTCGTCGCCATCGGTCCGCGCGCGAACGTCGGTCATTCCGGTTGCTCCTCGAATACGCCGTGGTGAGGCTTGCCATCGTTGCCTTTGCGCAGCATGGCAAAGAGGTAGGGCACGATCAGCAATGTCGTCGGGGTCGCGAACAGCAGTCCGCCGATGACGGCACGTGCGAGCGCCGCATTCTGCTCCTCGCCCGCACCTCCTATCGCCATCGGGATCATGCCCACGATCATCGCGGCGGCGGTCATCAGGACGGGACGGATCCTCGTGCGGCCTGCGCTCAGCGCCGCCTGGAACGCAGGGTGTCCCTTCAACTGTTGTTCGCGCGCGAAGGTCACGAGCAGGATGGAATTCGCGGACGCGACACCGACCGCCATGATCGCTCCCATCAGCGAGGGCACGTTCAACGTCGTTCCGGTGATGAACAGCATTGTCACGATGCCGCAGAGGGTTGCCGGCAGCGCCATGATGACGACGAAGGGATCGCCGAAGTTCTGATAGTTCACGACCATCAGCAGGTACACCAGGATGGCGGCAAACAGCAGTCCGATTCCCAGATCGCGGAATGACTGATTCATGCTCTGGATCTGCCCCAGAACCTGGATCGAATTGCCCGGCTGGAGCTGCTTTTGCAGAGTTGACGTCACCTTGTTGATATCGGCCGCCACGCCGCCGAGATCACGGCCCTGGACGCTGGCGTAGATGTCGAAGACGGGCTGCACGTTGGCCTGGTTCGAATTGGTGGGAACGGTCCCGCGCTTGAACGTCGCGACATTGCTGAGGAGGCCGGGCACTGTCTGCCCGCTCGCGGCAACCGAGGCCGCCACCGGCGTGTTCCCCAAGGCGTTCAGCGAGTTGGCCCTGTACTCGGGCGTCTGCACCGCCAGATAATACGGGATGCCCGACGTCGGATCGGTCCAGAAGTTCGGCGAGACCTGGGCGGATGAGCTGAGGCTGACGTTGATATTGGTCGCCACCGTGCTGGCGTTGAGCCCCAGCTGCGCGGCCCGGGTCCGGTCGATATCGGCGTAGAACGCCGGGGCGTCGACTTCCTGCTGGAGATGCGCATCGACGACGCCGGGAATTGTGGCGAGACTCTTCTGCAGTTCCTTTGCGACGGCCAGGTTGTTGGTGCCGTAGCCGACGGTGCGGACGTCGATCTGCGCTGGAAGACCGAAGTTCAGGATCTGCGTGACGATATCGGCCGCCTGGAAGTAGAAGGTGTCCTCGGGGAATGCCGCCGGCAGCACCTGGCGCAGCTTCTTCACATAGTCCGCGGTCGGCTTGTGCCCGTCCTTGAGCGACACGAGAATGGTGCCGTCATTGACGCCGATCGTCGAGCCGTCGGCGAATGCCAGGTTGTAGGAACGCGCCGGAAGCCCGATATTGTCGACGATCAACGCCCGGTCCCGCTCGGGAATGACCTCGCGGATCTTGTCTTCGACCGCCTGAAAGATCCCCTCCGTACGCTCGATGCGGGTGCCGGCAGGCGCGCGGACGTGGAGCTGGATCTCGCCTCCGTCGATCAGCGGATAGAAGTCCCTGCCGACATAGGCGAACATGACGGCTCCGAGAGCCAGCACCAGCACGGCAATGACGGGGACGACGGCACGACGCCGGAGCAACGTCGTCAGGAGATCGGAATAGCCGTCGCGCAGGCGCTCGAACCCGCGCTCGAACATGGCCGAGGCGCGCGAGAAAATGCCCGACGGCGTCTCCCCCTTGGCAGGATGCCGCTCGCTCTTCAGCAACAGACCGATGGTGATCGGCGTCAGCGTCCGCGACAATCCGTATGACGCCAGCATCGCGAACACCACCGCCAGACCAAGCGGCGTGAAGAGGTATTTGGCCGGCCCTTCCAGGAATACGACCGAGGTAAACACGCAGCTGATCGCCAGCGTGGAGACCAGCGTCGGCACCGCGATTTCGGCCGCGCCGTGCAGGGTCGCCTCCGACAACGGCATGCCCTCCTCGGTCCACAGCCGATGCGTGTTCTCGATCGTCACCGTCGAATCGTCGACCAGGATGCCGACCGCGAGCGCAAGCCCGCCGAGCGTCATCGTGTTGAGGGTCTCGCCGAGAAAATACAGCACGACGAGCGAGGACAGCATCGCCAGTGGAATTGAGATCATGACGACCAGCGTCGACCGCCACGATCCGAGAAATACCAGAATCATCAGCGCGGTGAGGCCGGCCGCGATTCCGCCTTCGCGCAGCACGCCATCGACCGAATGGGTGACGAAGACCGACTGATCGAACAATTCGCTGATCTTCAGGCCGGGAGGCGCCGACGCGCGAATCGATGTCAGGGCCTTCTTGACGCCGTTCACGACGGCAAGCGTGGAGGCGTTTCCGTTCTTGATCACGCTGAGCAGAACGGAACGGTGGCCGTCCTCCCGCACGATATTCTGCTGGACCTGCGATCCGTCGCGAACCTGAGCGACATCCTTCAGGAGGATGGTGGCCCCGTTTGCGAACTTGACGGGGATCATGTTGAGATCCTTGATCGAGGCCGGCGTCGCGTTGGTTCTGACGGTGTACTGGGTGTCGCCGATCTTCGCCGTGCCTGTCGGCAAGGTCAGATTCTGGGTGTTCACGGCGTTGACGATGTCGAGCGGCGTCAACCCACGCGACAGAAGCTTGTTCGGATCGATGTCGACCATGATCTGGCGATACTTGCCGCCCGCGGGCGTGGGCAGGGTCACTCCCGGAACGGGAGCCAGTTGCTGCCGGACGCGATAGATCCCGAAATCGTATAATTGCTGCTCGTTCAGGCTATCGGACTGCAGGCTGAGCTGCAGCACCGGCACGCTCGAGGCGTTGAACTGCACGATGATCGGCGGCTGAATGCCCGGCGGCATCAGCGCGCGGATGGCGTTGGTCGCCGAGACGATCTGCGCAATCGCGAGATCGAGATTGACGTCCGGCTGAAAGTAGATCTTCTGAACCGACAGGCCGTTGAGCGTCTGCGCCTCGATGTTCTTGATGCYGGTGACGTTGGCGCTGATCGAATACTGGCTGTAGGTGCTGACGCGCTGCTCCATCTCCGGTGTCGAGAGACCCGTGTAGCTCCAGATGACCGTGACGACGGGGATACGGATCTCCGGAAAGATGTCCGTCGGCATCGACCACACCGCGATGCCGCCGAGAAACAGGATCAGGGCCGCCAGTACATAGAATGTGTGCGGAAACCGCAGAGCAAAGCGAACAATTCCCATGATCGTTTCCGTCTGGAGCAAGTCGCGCTAGATCTTTGAACAGATGACGATGGAGGGCCATCCGTGCAAATGAAAACGAATTCATGGGCTCCAGGGCGGGCGGAGTGCGCTCCTGCGAACCATCACCGTTTCTCGATCGCTCAAGGAGCGGTGAGCTCCCTCGACCTTGGGCTCGAGAT
>NZ_JBFULT010000205.1:0-11979 GCF_054049755.1 Bradyrhizobium sp. P5_C11_2 | reverse complement strand
GGTGAGGTGCTCGGTGCCTTCGGCCTCGGATTCCTCGACCAGCGGGCAGATCCAGTAGACCAGCTTGCCCGCCTGCAGCGCGCGGCCGACGCTCTCCGTGACCTCGTCGAGGCGGCTCATCGAAATGGTGCGGGTTTCGATCGGCTGGCGGCCGGCCGGCTTTTCGCGCAGCTCGGACACATCCATGTCGCCGAAATAGGTCAGCACCAGCGTGCGCGGGATCGGGGTTGCGCTCAGCACCAGCACGTCGACGGCCTCGCCCTTCGAGGTCAGCGCCAGCCGCTCGCGCACGCCGAAGCGGTGCTGCTCGTCGACGATGGCGAGCGCGAGATCGTTGAAGGTCACGTCGTCCTGGATCAGCGCGTGGGTGCCGACGAGCAGGTCGATCTCGCCCTCGGCGAGCCGTGCGAGGAGCTCGCGCCGCTCCTTGCCCTTTTCGCGGCCGGTGAGGATCTCGACCCGTATCCCGGCGGGCTCGGCAAGCGGCGCGATGGTCTTGATGTGCTGGCGCGCCAGAATTTCGGTCGGGGCCATCAGCGCGGCCTGCTTGCCGACTTCGGCCACCGCTGCGGCGGCCAGCAGTGCCACCACGGTCTTGCCGGAGCCGACATCGCCCTGGAGCAGCCGCAGCATGCGCACCGGCTGTTGCAGATCGTCGGCGATGGCTGCCGCGGCGCTGCGCTGGGACGGCGTCAGCGCATAGGGCAGGGCGTCGATGATCCTGCTGCGCAGGTGCCCGTCACCGGCATTGCGCACGCCGGCCGGGCGGCGCAACTGGGCGCGGATCAGGGCGAGCGCGAGCTGGCCGGCGAGCAGTTCGTCAAAGGCGAGGCGCGACCAGTAGGGTTTTTCGGGCAGGATGTCCGTGAGCTCGACCGGCTGATGCACGCGGGTGAGCGCCTCGGCGATCGGCGGGAAATTGCAGCGGCGCAGCACCTCGGGGCTGATCCATTCCGGCAAGGCCGGCAGCTTTTGCAGCGCCTGCGCGACCGCGCGGCGGAGCGAGCCGAGCGCCAGCCCTTCCGTCAAGGGATAGACGGGATCGATGCCAGAGAGCTTGGCGATGGCCTCCTCGTCGAGCACGCGGTCGGGATGCACGATCTGCGGGATGCCGTCATACATCTGGAGCGTGCCGGAGACGAACCGCTTCTCGCCCATCGGCAGCAGCTTCTCGACATAGCCGGGCTTGGCGCGAAAGAAGGTCAGCACGACGTCGCCGGTGTCGTCGCTGGCATAGACCAGATAGGGCGCGCGCGCGTTGCGCGGCGGCGGCGGGCGGTGGCGGTCGACGGTGACCTCCAGCGTGACCATGGTTCCCTGGACGGCATCGCGGATCTTCGGCCGTGCGCGGCGGTCGATGACCTGGCTCGGCAGATGCAGCAGCAGGTCGACCAGCCGCGGCGTCTCATCGCGGCTGAGCAGATAGCGCAGCAGCTTGTCCTGCCTCGGACCGACGCCGGCAAGGCTGGTCACGGCAGCAAACAGCGGATTGAGCAGGCTGGGGCGCATTCTTGCAACATTCGTCATGCGCGGGCTTGCCGTCTTCGCCAAGGCTTCGCCGGCCCGAGGTCGAAAGCCCGGCGAAGCCTTTGGCGGAGCAGGGACCCGCGCATCCATCTTTCAATGACGATGGATTGCCGGGTCAAGCCCGGCAATGACGGTCTCAAACAATTGCCCCAACAAAGGGCTGACACGGGCGGTTCGAGTGGCTATATCACGCCGGCCCGGCACGTCCGGGCTTTTGGCGTTTGACTGGATTTGAGACATGACGGGAACGACACGATCGAGCAGCGGCCTGGACGACCGCCGCAAGCGGCTTCTGTTCCGCTGCTGGCACCGCGGCACGCGCGAGATGGACCTGATTCTCGGCCGCTTCGCCGATGCCGAGATCGGCAACCTGTCCGATGCCGAGCTGGCCGAGCTCGAGCGCCTGCTCGAGGTCAACGATCCCGACCTCTACGCCGCCATCACCGGCGACAAGGTGCTGGCGGCCGACGTCACCGGCGCGCTGTTTGACCGTATCAAGTCGTTTCCGATCGCGGACCGCAACGCATGAAACAGCCGTTGAAGTCGCCGGCCGAGCTGCTCACGCCGGGCCGCGCGCTGACGCTTGCCAACGTCGCCGAAGGCGCCGAGGGCCTCGTCATCTCCGATCTCGCCCGCGCCATCGCGGCGCGGCCGAAGAAGCCGGCGGTCAGCCTCACTGTGATCTGCCGCGACGGTCCGCGCATGCAGCAGCTCGAGCGCGCGCTGCAATTCTTCGCGCCCGATCTGCCGGTGCTCCAGTTCCCGGCCTGGGACTGTCAGCCCTATGACCGCGTGTCGCCGCATGGCGGGGTTCTCGCCCAGCGCCTGACCACGCTGGCGCGGCTCGCCTCGCTCGCCGGCAGCGACAAGCCGCTGATCGTGCTGACGTCGGTGAATGCAATCGTGCAGCGCGTGCCCTCGCGCGATCTGGTCGCGGCGCAGGCGCTGTCGGTTGCGCCCGGCAACGTCGTGCCGATGGACACCATCGTCGCCTGGCTCGAGCACAACGGCTACAACCGCTCCTCGACCGTGCGCGAGCCCGGCGAATATGCTGTGCGCGGCGGCATCCTCGATCTGTTTCCGGCTGGCCTCGACCAGCCCGTCCGCTTCGACTTCTTCGGCGACAGCCTGGAATCGATCCGCTCCTTCGATGCCGAGACCCAGCGCACGCTGCTCGACATGCGCTCGCTCGACCTGGTTCCGATCTCGGAATTCCAGCTCGTCACCGACACCATCCGCCGCTTCCGCATGGGTTATGTCGCCGAATTCGGCGCGCCCGAGCGCGACGATGCGCTCTACGAGGCCGTCAGCGAGGGCCGCCGCCATCCCGGCATGGAGCACTGGCTGCCGCTGTTCCAGGACCGGATGGACACGCTGTTCGACTATCTGCAGGGCGCAGCCGTGGCGATCGAGCCGCAGGCCGAGGACGCCGTCCGCGAGCGCTTCAAGCAGATCCAGGATTATTACGAAGCCCGCCGCGATGCGATGGAGCATCCCGGCGGCGGCGCCATCTACAAGCCCCTGCCGCCGGACCGGCTCTATCTGACCGAGGACGAGTGGGGCAAGCGGCTCGCCGATGTGCCGCTGGCGCGGCTGACGCAGTTTTCGGTGCCTGCCGATGGCGCCACCATCGTCGATGCCGGCGCGCGCAAGGGCCGCGACTTCGCGCCCGAGCGCAACGACACCGCCGTCAACGTGTTCGAGTCCGTGGTCGCGCATGTGATGGCTTTGCACGCCCAGCGCAAGAAGGTCGTGATCGCGCTGTGGAGCGAGGGGTCGCGCGACCGCATGACCTCGATGCTGCGCGACCACAAGCTGACCCACACCACCAGCGTCAACAGCTGGCGGACGGTGCAGGCGACCCCGCGCAATGAGACCATGCTGGCCGTGCTCGGCCTCGAAAGCGGCTTCGAGACCGACGAGATCGCGCTCATCAGCGAGCAGGACATCCTGGGCGACCGCCTGGTGCGGCCGCGCAAGGCGAGCCGCAAGCTCGACAATTTCATCTCGGAGATCACGAGTCTGGCGGCCGGCGACATCGTCGTCCACGCCGACCACGGCATCGGCCGCTTCATCGGCCTCCAGACCCTCGACGTCGCCGGCGCGCCGCATGATTGTCTCGAGCTGCATTATGCCGCCGATGCAAAGCTGTTCCTGCCGGTCGAGAACATCGAGCTGCTGTCGCGCTACGGCTCCGACCAGACCACGGTCGAGCTCGACCGCCTCGGCGGCTCGGGCTGGCAGACCCGAAAAGCAAAACTGAAGAACCGCATCCGCGAGATCGCGGGCGAACTGATCAAGATCGCCGCCGAGCGGCAGTTGCACGAGGCGCCAAAGCTGCCGGTGCAGCCGGGCGTCTATGACGAGTTCTGCGCACGCTTCCCCTATGACGAGACCGAGGACCAGCTAGGGGCCATCGAATCCACGCTGAAGGATCTCGAAAAGGGCCGTCCGATGGACCGGCTGATCTGCGGCGACGTCGGCTTCGGCAAGACCGAGGTGGCCCTGCGCGCCGCGTTTGCGGTGGCGCTCGACGGCAAGCAGGTCGCGGTCGTGGTGCCGACCACGCTGCTCGCGCGCCAGCACCACAGGACGTTTACCGAGCGCTTCAAGGGCTTTCCCGTGCAGGTCGCGCAGGCCTCGCGCCTGGTCCCGACCAAGCAGCTCAACGAGGTCAAGAAGGGGCTCGGCGACGGCTCCGTCGACATCGTCGTCGGCACCCATGCGCTGCTCGGCAAGGCGATCAAGTTCCGCGACCTTGGCCTCCTGATCGTCGACGAGGAGCAGCATTTCGGCGTCAGCCACAAGGAGCGGCTGAAGGCGCTCCGGGCCGAGGTGCATGTGCTGACGCTGTCGGCGACGCCGATCCCGCGGACCTTGCAGCTGGCCCTCACCGGTGTCCGCGAGCTCTCGATCATTGCCTCGCCCCCGGTCGATCGCCTTGCGGTCCGCACCTTCGTCGCCCCGCATGATCTGCTGATGATCCGCGAGGCGCTGCTGCGCGAGCGCTATCGCGGCGGACAGGCGTTCTACGTGGTGCCGCGCATCGACGATCTCGCCGAGGTCAAGGATTTCCTCGACAAGAACGTGCCGGAGATGAAGGTCGCGGTCGCGCACGGGCAGATGCCGCCCGCCGTGATCGAGGACATCATGACCGCGTTCTACGACGGCAAGTTCGACATCCTGCTGTCGACCACCATCGTCGAATCCGGCCTCGACATTCCCAATGCCAACACGCTGATCGTGCATCGCGCCGACATGTTCGGCCTCGCCCAGCTCTACCAGCTCCGCGGCCGTGTCGGCCGCTCCAAGCTGCGCGCCTATGCGCTGTTCACATTGCCGGCGCAGCAGAAGATCACGGCGCAGGCCGAGCGCCGGCTCACCGTGCTGCAATCGCTGGAGACGCTCGGCGCAGGCTTCCAGCTCGCCTCGCACGACCTCGACATCCGCGGTGCCGGCAATATCCTCGGCGAGCAGCAGTCCGGCCACATCAAGGAGGTCGGCTTCGAGCTCTACCAGTCGATGCTGGAAGAGGCGATCGTCAACCTCAAGGCCGGCGTGTCCGAGCCCGCGGCCGACCGCTGGTCGCCGACCATCACGATCGGCATGCCCGTGCTGATCCCGGAGGACTATGTCGGCGATCTCTCGGTACGGCTGTCGCTGTACCGGCGGCTCGCCGATCTCGACAGCGAGGAAGAGATCGAGAATTTCGGCGCCGAGATGCGCGACCGTTTCGGCGTGCTGCCGGACGAGGTCCGCTATCTGTTCAAGGTCGCCGCGATCAAGGCGTTCTGCCGCCAGGCCAATGTCGGGAAGATCGATGCCGGTCCGAAGGGCGCCGTCATCGCCTTCCGCGACAACTCCTTTGCGCATCCCGACCGCCTGGTCACGTTCATCCGCAGCCACGGCCAGGCCGCGAAGGTGCGGCCCGACATGAAGGTGGTGTTCTTCCAGGACTGGGAGACGCCGGAAGAGCGGCTCGCCGGCACCACCGAGATCATGCGGCAGCTGGCGCAGCTCGCGCAGAGCAAGAAGGCGGCGTGACCTCAGAACGAGCCGTCTGTCGACCTGGACAGGTCCACGTAAGCTCGCAATTCCGCAAGGCGAGCTTCGAGGGCCGGGTGGACCACTGCGAGCGCGTCGCTGCCGGCGACGAACTGCCCGGGCGGATTGTCCATGCCGGCGATTTTGACCAGGATGTCACCGAGCCTGGCCGGGTCACCCTGCTGGGCGCCGTGATAGCCTGACCACATGTTTTCGGCGGTGCCTTCCGCGGCGTAGTCCTCGATCGTGCTGCCGGCATATTTGGCGTTGTGCGCATCGAGGAGGTCCGTCCGGAAGAAACCAGGTTCGACCGCCACGATCCTGATACCGAACGGCTCGACCTCGTGGGCCACCGATGCCGACAGGCCTTCGACCGCGAATTTTGCAGCGCTGTAGGCCCCGCAATGCTTGAAGCCGACGATACCCGCGAGGGAGCTGATATTGATGATCCGGCCGGATCTCTGCTTGCGCATCACCGGAAGTACCGCACGCATCACGTACATCACGCCGTAGAAATTGGTCGCGATCAGCCGCTCGATTTCGGCCGTGCTCAACTCCTCGAAATTGCCGAGCAGGCTGTAGCCGGCATTGTTGACGAGAACGTCGACGCGCCCGAACGCCTTGATCGCCGCGTCGACAGCAGGCTTCGCCTGTGCCTCGTCGGCGACGTCCAATGGGACGAATGCGAGATTGTCGCCCGCGACGTCGTTCAGGGCATTGCGGAGCTTGTCGAGGTTGCGGCCAGTCGCAACGACGCGATCGCCGGCCTTCAATGCCGCCTTGACGGTTGCCGCGCCGATGCCGCTTCCGGCACCCGTGATGAACCAGACCTTGCTCATGTTTATTCCTGTTCTCGATGTCGAAAGGGCGCCGTGCCGCGGCCTGCCGGTCGGCCGCTAGTTCGCAGGGACCGCACCTATTTGCTGAAGCAGTCCGAGCAGATCGGGTTGGCCGGTTTCTTCGATGATCTGTCCGTGAGAGAGGCGATAGATGTTCAGGGCCTGGACCGCGATCGTCTTCCCAGTCGATGAGGTGCCGAAGAAGGTGCCAAGGTGCGTGCCTCGCATGGTGAAGCGAGCAGCCACCTTGTCACCTTCGGCGACCATCTCCTCGAGCGTCCATTGAATATCCGGGAAGCCGCCGCGCATCATTTGGATGATTGCGAGGTAGCCCGCTGGGCCTCGCATCGGCTCGCTGCGTCCGGGGACATGGAAGATCGCATCTGGAGAAATGAGCTCCGCGGCCAGAGTCTCGCTGGCGGAGTTGATGAACTCCGTGAAACGGATCATCACTGCCTTGTTCGCCTCTGGTGTCATGACGTCATCTCTCTATTCATTGACGATGCCGATACTCGGAAAACGGCGGCCTGCCGGTCAGGCCAGTTTGAACGGCAACTGACGCAGCGGCTTGCCGGTCAGCCGAGCGATGGCATTGGCGAACGCCGGTGCCAGAGGCGGCAGGCCGGGCTCGCCCATGCCCGTGGGCGGCTCGGCGCTGGGCACGATGTGGACATCGAACTCGGGCATGTCGGTGATCCGCGCGACGGTGTAGCCGTCAAAGTTGCTCTGTTCGACGACGCCGTCCTTGAGCGTGATGGCGGAGCCCGGCAGGCACATGGAGAGACCGGTGACTGCAGCGCCCTGCACCTGGGCCTCCACGGTGCGTGGGTTCACGGCCAGATTACAATGCACGCCTGCCGTCACGCGGTGGAGCACCGGCCGRCCGTCTTTCACCAAGGCTTCCACCACATAGGCCACCACGGAATCGAAGGACTCGTGCACGGCCACGCCCCAGGCCCGGCCCTCGGCCAAGCGCGTCTTGCCGTAGCCGCTCTTCTCCACCGCCAGTTGCAGCGCGTCCCTGTGGCGCAGATGCTTGTCGCCGAACATCCGCATGCGATAGGCGACCGGATCCTGCTGCGTTGCGCGGGCGATCTCGTCGAGCAGGGTCTCCATCACGAAGGCGGTGTGGGTGGAGCCTACGCTGCGCCACCACAGCACCGGCACGTTGAGCTTGGGATGATGCACGGTCAGGCGCATCGGCAGCGGGTAGGGCTCGCGCATGCCTTCCGTCGCGGTGCCGTCGATGCCGTTCTTGACCTGGAACTGCTCGAACACGGAGCCCGTGGTGATGGACTGACCGACAATGACGTGGTCCCAGGCCAGAATGTTGCCGCGCTCGTCGAAGCCGATGCGGGCGCGGTGCAGGTGCATGGGACGGTAAAAGCCGCCCCGCATGTCATCCTCGCGGCTCCACAGCGTGCGCACCGGTGCGTTCAGCCCGGCGGCACGCGCGGCCTTCGCGATCTCGCAGGCCTCGACCACGGTGTCGCTCGTGCTGGAGAAGCGCCGGCCGAAGCCACCGCCGGCCATTTGCACATTCACAGTCACCTGCTCGGGCTTGAGGTTGAGCACACGCGCCGCCGCGCCCGCGTCCAGTCCGGCACACTGGCTGCCGACCCACAGCTCGGCGCGGCCCTCGCTGAGGGCAACAGTGCAGTTTAGGGGCTCCATTGCCGCGTGGGCGAGGTAGGGGAAGACGAACTCGGCTTCCAACTGCCGGGGCGCTGTGGCGAGCGGCGCCATATCGGCGTCGAACTTGCGCGGGCCGGGGCGGCTCGCCAGCTCGCGGTACTGGGCGAGCTGCCGTTCGCTGTCGACCTTCTCCACCTTCGCGGTGTCCCAGCTCAGCTTCAGCGCGTCGCGGCCCTGCGTGGCTTGCCAGTATCCGTCGGCGACCACCGCGACGCCTTCGGCGCCGCCATCCAGCGGCACGCGCAGCACGGCCTTGACGCCCTTGACGGCGCGCGCCGCGCTGTCATCCAGCGCGGCCAAGCGTGCCCCGAACACCGGCGGACGCGCCACGACGGCGGTCAACTGGCCGGGCAGGTGCGTATCGATGCCGAAATCCTGTCGTCCGCTGCTCTTGGCCCGCGCATCCAGGCGCGGCGTGGGGCGGCCGATGATGCGAAAGTCCTTTGGATCCTTCAGCACAACCTTCTCAGGCACAGGCTGCGCCATGGCGGCCGCGGCCAGTTCGCCGTAGCCGAGCTTGCGGCCGCCGGGGCCAAGCACCGTACCGGCCTGCGTGCGCAGGGTGGCCACGTCCACCTTCCAGCGCGCGGCGGCGGCGCCGAGCAGCATGGCCCGTGCGCGTGCGCCGAGTTCGCGATACTGCGAAAAACTGTTCTTGATCGAATGGGAGCCGCCGGTGAGGTGAATGCCGAACAGCGGATCGGCGTAGGCTGGATCGTTGGTGCCGTGCCGGCTGCGCACCAGGCTCCAGTCGGCGTCGAGCTCCTCCGCCAGGATCATCGGCAAGGCGGTGTGGACGCCCTGTCCGAATTCCAGTCGATTGATGGTCACAGTGACTTCACCGTTGCCGGCGATCTGGACGAAGGCTGACGGCTGCTGCGTCGGCTTGAGGGCGCTGGCGGCGTTACCACCACCGGTCGTCGCGCCCATCGCGATATGCGGAAAGGCGCCGAGCGCCAGCCCGGTGGCGCCGGCGAGTTTCAGGAAGCTGCGGCGCGGCAGCGTCTTCACGGTCTGCCCCCGTTCCAGCATGTGCTGGAGCGCGCGCGGCAGTTCACTGTAGTCGATGTTGGGCAACATGGCGGCTCCTTCAGGCGAGCGTGCGGGCGGCGTCCGCCACGGCGGCGCGGATGCGGACATAGGTGCCGCAGCGGCAGATGTTGCCGGCCATGGCCTCGTCGATGCTGTCGGCGGTGGGTTGCTGGCCGCGGGGCAGCGATTTGAGGAAGGCAATGGCGCTCATGATCTGGCCGCTCTGGCAGTAGCCGCACTGCGCCACGTCGTGCTTGACCCAGGCTGCATGCACGGCGGCACCGATGCGATCGGTCCCGTCGGTCGCCGCCTCGATGGTGGTGAGCTTTTTGCCCTCGGCGTCGGAGACGGGCGTGATGCAGGAACGAATGGCCTCGCCATTCATATGCACCGTGCAGGCGCCGCACTGGGCGGCGCCGCAGCCGAACTTGGTTCCCGTCAGCCCGATGACGTCGCGCAGCGCCCAGAGCAGGGGCATCGCAGGATCGGCATCGATCGTGACCTCGCGGTTGTTCACTATAAGCTTCATGCATTTTGCTCCTACGGACTATCGAGCAGACCAGAGGCCAGGGCCCGCACACAGCCAGATAACCCTGGTTGTCGATTCCGATTAGTCGCTATAATCCACATAAGCTTATGTATGCGGTGCATGAATGAAGCGAGACGATCTCTATGACCTCGCCGCCTTTGCCGTGGTCGCGGAGCAGGGCAGTTTCACCCGCGCGGCGGCCGAGCTCGGCATGTCGCAATCGGCGCTGAGCCATGCCATGAAGGCCCTGGAGGAGCGGCTCGGGGTGCGGCTGCTGTCGCGGACCACGCGCTCGGTGTCGACGACAGAGGCGGGCGAGACGCTGCTGCGTTCGCTGCGTCCCGCGCTGGACGAAATCTCCTCGGGCGTAAACGCGGTCGGCGCTCTGCGCGGCAAGCCGTCCGGCACCGTCCGCGTCACGGCAACCAAGCACGCGGTCTCATCCGTCGTGATGCCGGTCCTGCCGCGTTTTCTTGCGGCACATCCCGATATCCGCGTGGACATGATCGTCGATGACAATCTGACCGACATCGTCGCGGAGCGCATCGACGCCGGCATCCGATTTGGCGACATCGTCGAGAAGGACATGATCGCCGTCCGCATCGGACCAGACATCCGGATGGCCGTGGTCGGCGCCCCCTCGTATTTCGCAGACCATCCCGCGCCCAGGACGCCCCGCGAGCTCGCCGGCCATCGTTGCATCAACTACCGGCACGTCAGAACGGGTGGGCTTTACGCCTGGGACTTTGAAGAGAGGGGGCGGCCGTTCGAGGTTCGCGTCGAGGGGCCGCTCGTGTTCAACAACGCCGATCTGACTCGCGAGGCCGCCCTGGCGGGGCAAGGCATTGCGTATGTCTACGCGGATGAGGTGGCGGCGGACGTCCGGGCCGGGCGGCTCAAGCGAATTCTGGAGAGATGGTGCCCGACCTTCCCCGGCTATTACCTCTATCATCCCAGCCGGCGGCAGACGCCACCGGCCTTGGCCGCACTCATCGGTGCGCTTCGCTACAAGCCGTAGGCGCGGGCATCTAAGATGCTGCGCGGGACGCATCGGCTGACAGCCGCCCGAGCAGCGACCGCGCCGTATCCGACGGCGACAGCGAATCCACGCTGACGACGGGATCGCTGCGCATCTCGTGCTTGCCGTTCGAGGTGTGGCGCATCACCGCGGACAGGCGGCGGGCGATCATGTGCGCGGTGCGGAAGTCGGTCTCGGCGAACACGACGATCACCGAACCGTCCTTCTGGGCTGTGCCAAAGTCCATCTGCCGCATCAGGCGGCTCAGGATCCGCGCGGCGTCGAGCTGCGCGCGGGGATTGCCGGGATCGAAGGCGAAGCGCGCCACCGACAGGCCGCCGCCGCGGGCGAGCGTCTGCTCGACCGCCTTGGAAAAATCGCGGGCGAAGGCTTCCGTGGTCAGGAGCCCGCTGCGCGGATCGAGCCAGCCGCCGGCGTCGATCGAGCGCAACGTGCGGCTCAGTTGCGCTTCCATCGCGTGCTGGCGGATCAGGGGCAGCGCATTGGCGGCGACTTTCGCCGGCTCGCCCGGGATCAGCTCGAGATTGGGCAGGTCGTAGCTTTGCGTGAGCTGGTGTGCGGTGAGGATCACGGGCAGGCTGCGGAAGCGGGTGTCCTCGGCGAGCACCGTGAGAAAGGCGTCGGCGACGCGCGCGGTAAAACCTTCGGCGAGCACGACGCCGTCGATGTCGCGGGTGTTGAGATGTTTTGCGGCGGCCTCGATCGAGAGCGCGCCGACGACGCCGACGCGTTCACCGAGCGCGACGGAGAGTGCGGGATAGGCCGCGCCGCGGCCGATCAGGAGCACGGTGGCATCGCGCGCGGGATCGGCCTCCGGCAGCGCGACCTTCACCTCCGGCAGCCGGCGCAGCACCGTGGCATGCAGGGTGCGCACCCGGAGCGCAGCGCGCAACCGTGCGACCAGGCGGTCCGGATTGCCGCTGCGCGAGGAAAAGGGCAGGGCGTTCTGAGGCAGCATACCCGCCGCATCGAGCGCCACGAAGGGAAGGTAGGGCAATTGATCGGCGATCTTGTTCGCGAGCGACGCCATATGCGGCTCATGTCCGCCATTCGCCGCGGCAAGAACCGCGGCCGGCTGCACCTGCTCGACAGCGCGCGCGGCGCTGGCCCAATCGCTGTCGACGACGGGAAACAGCCGCGCCTCGTCCAGCGCCGCAATGAAGGCCGGCCGCTCGGCATTGGACACAAACAGGATCGGGCCAGCCTGGGACATCGCAAACTCTGATCACGCAACAGGTGCTGCGCAATCTAGTTTGGCCGCCTTAATGCAGCGT
>NZ_JBFULT010000204.1:0-11981 GCF_054049755.1 Bradyrhizobium sp. P5_C11_2 | reverse complement strand
GAGCTGGCGCAGACCAAATCGTCCGGCAAGAACAGCGTGCTGCTGCAGGTGAAGAGCGCGGAGGCGACCCGGTTCGTCGCGGTGCCGCTCGCGTAAGTCGTAAGTCTGCCGGCGCAAATCCAAAAAGGCGGCCTTCGGGCCGCCTTTTCCTGTTGGCATGGTGGATTCCCACAGGCTGTCGATAACATTCTCGTTAACGGCAGGAATGATGACTGGTTCGTCCGAAAAAGCCGCGTTCGCTCATCACACTTTGGAATCGCATGTGCTCGGCGGCAATGACGGCGCCGGGACCGGTTGCAAGAGTGGAACTTCGAACGTCCGGCCGCTTTGTGGAACTGGCTCGGCGGTTCGTATTTGATCGGTGCCGACGATGGATCGATTGAAGCTCTCTCTGAGGAGTGCGCTGCTGGTCGCGCCCTTCGTGCTGTCGATCGGAAGTCTGCTGCCGACCGGAAGTGCCTTCGGCCGCGACGACGGCCGCTACGCCGATTCCCCGCTCAAGCCGTGGTTCGACAGCCTGCGCAGCCATCTCGGTCCGTGCTGCTCGGATGCGGATGGTTTTGCCGTCGCCGATCCCGACTGGGAGTCGCACAACGGGCACTATCGCGTGCGGCTCGACGGGCAGTGGGTCGAGGTGCCCGATGAAGCCGTCATCACCGAGCCCAACCGGGCCGGGCGCACCATGGTGTGGCCGGTCAAGACCGCGTTCGGGATATCGATCCGCTGCTTCATGCCGGGCAGCATGATCTGACGCCGGTCAGCGCGACCGCTTGGCGGATTTGCGCTTCGACGTCGTCTTCGAGGTTTTCTTCGAGGTTTTCTTGGACGCCTTCTTCTTGGCGGTCTTCCGCTTCGAGGCTTTCCTCGGGACCTTCTTGCCCTTCTTGCGCGCCTCGGACAGGCCGATCGCGATCGCCTGCTTGCGGCTCTTCACGCGTCCGCCTCGACCGCCACGTCCGCTCTTCGCGGTACCCTTCTTGTAGCGCCGCATCTCGCGCTCGACATCGTCACCGGCGCTGCGCGAGTAGCGGCGTTTCTTTGCCTTGCGTGCCATCTACTCTCTCCCGTCGTCCCGAGAGAACCGCCCACGGCAGGCGTGGTTCCGGGATGCGCAGCGGGGCGGGTCACAGGCGGCAGCCGCCGCAGGCGCGATGAGATGAGGATGAATGGTCATCGCGCTTCAGGTTGTTGTTTGCGCATGGTCTCCGCGCAAACGCGTTCCACGTTTGTCGCGAGCGAAAACCGCTTCGCACTTCGCGCTGACGCGGCCGGGTCCGGATCATGCCTAGAAGGAATTCGCCAGCTCGATCTCCGCCTCCAGCGCCTGGATGCGGCGCGCGGCCTCTGCAAAGGACAGGTCCCGCGCATATTGCGCGGGCTGGTAGGCCTCTTCGCTCAGCCGCCGTAACCTCAGTCCTTGTGCGCGGGTCATCTGATCGGCGAGGAAAACCCTGGCATCGTATCGACCTTGAACCTGCATGTGCGGTCTCCAAACTGGAATCGTGGCTTGACTATATGTTCTTATTTTGTTCTAACAAGCCATGGACAACAGAATTAATGAAATTCGACGTAAAATCAGTGCTTTGAGGCTGGAAATGGCCGCCGTCGAGGCGTCCGTGCGCGACCTCATCGGCCGCGATTGCGACTGCACCGAACAGGCGCTGGCGCAGATGGATCTGCGCCGGAAAATCAACCTGCTGATCGGCGAATGGAAGGCGGCCGGCGGCGGCGACGTCCTGCCTGACATCCGCGACCGGGTGGGTCTTCGTCCGGTGAAGCGAGATCGCAAACCGGCAGGCGCGGCCGCGCGCCGCCCTGAAGCGGGGCCGGCCGGGATGCTCTGACCCGCACACCGACGATGCGGCGCTAAAGCACGATCCGGACCCAAGCAAAAAGGCCCCGCGCGTGCGGGGCCTTCCATGAATTTCGGCCCGAGCTCACTTCGTGTTGCTGGTGCCTTTGTTGTTCGTCATGGTGCCACCCTGGTCGGAACCGGGACCGGAGCCACCCTGACCCGACGGATCGGCGCCCTTGGATTTCGTGTTGGCGCCTGTCGTCTGCGAGGACGAGGTCGAGGATTCGTGCTTGGCCTTGTGCGATTTGGCTTGTGCGGCGAACGGCGCGGCGGCGAGGCCGGTTGCCAGCATCACGGCGATAGCGAGCTTGGTGGTTTGCATGCGCGGGAACTCCCTGAGTTAAATTGACGCAGGCAGCCAACCGCCCTTGGCCGCAGGAGTTCCGAGCAACGCCGGTCGCGCTCTTCACGCGCGCTTCAAAATTCCTTGTCCTCTGCGAGGATGAACACCACGCCCGTGAGCGTCGCGCCGATTGCGAAGGTCGTCACCAGCGTGAGCACGAAGACGAGAATGGCCGGACTCCCGCCGTGATTGAGCAGGTTGGCGACCGCCGGATTGGACAGGACGAGCACGAGGCCGAATGCGAGGCCGAGGGCCGCGCCCATCATCGCATGCGTCATCAGCTTGATGACGCCCGTGGGAGAGATCAGGCCTGGCGACTTCTTCACGCGCATGGAACTGCATCTCGACTTCGCAGGCAAAACGCGGTCGATGATCGCGGGTTCCATCCTGGATGAAGGATTTGTCATCTGACCGCTTCATCCGAGGTTCATGCCGGGTTTGCGAGGATGAACGGCATCAACACGGGAACATTCGATATGGGCAAGGTGGTCTTTCTTTACCGTTCGCTGGCCTATCGCAATGCAGCCGCGGACATGCTGCGCAAGGCACGCAAACTTCCGCGCGGGGCGGAGCGCAGTGCGGCCCGCCGCTACGCGCGGGCGCTACGCGAGCTCGCTCAGACGGAGGCTTGGCTCGAAGGACGCGTCGCCGATGGATCGCGGCCGCTCCGGCGCATGAGGATGGCGGCGTCCGGCTAGCCCGACGCGCGCTGCAACTTGACTGAGGCGGCGGTCGCGTCGTCAAATTTGCCGGGTGCGGAGGGCGCCGCAATCTTGCGGGTCAACGGCACCTCCAGTCGRCACAACAGGCCTTCGGCACGCCAATCGAAATGCGCTTGTCCGCCAAGCTGCGACTCGACGCTCGCAAGCAGGCTTCTTGTGCCAAAGCCGCGCGACTTCGGCGGCCTGACCAGCGGGCCGCCGGATTCTTCCCACGTCACGGCGAGCGTGTCGTTCTCGACCTGCCAGCCGATCATGAGCCGGCCCGACCGCGTCGAGAGCGCGCCATATTTCGCCGAGTTGGTGAAGAGCTCGTGCAGCGCCAGCGCCAGCGTCTGGGCGGTGGCAGGCACGAGCTGCACCTCGGGACCTGCGATCTTGATCTGGCCGCCGAGCGAATAGGGCGCAAGCTCCTCGTCGATCAGCTTCGACAATTCGGCGCCCTGCCAGCTCGACAGCGACAGGATGGTGTGGACCCGGGCCAGCGCGTTGATGCGCCCTTCGACGGCGTTGACATAAGCCTTGACCCCGTCGGCACGGGTGAGGCGGACGATCGACTGCGCCAGTGCGAGCGCATTCTTGGCGCGGTGATCGACTTCCCGCGCCAACAGGTTCTGCCGCTCCTCGGCGCGCTTGCGTTCGGTGATATCGACGGTGACGCCGCTCACCCGCACCACCCGGCCGCTCTCGTCCAACGTTGCGGCCGCCGTGCCGACGCACCAGCGCACCTCGCCATCGGGCCGGCTGACGCGGAATTCTCCCTCATAGGCGCGCGCTCCGGTATTGAACGCGGCAATCGCCTTGCGGAATTGATCGACGTCATCCGGGTGCAGCAGGGCCTGGATGTTTGCCGAGCCGACGTTGAAGGTCTCCGGGGTCACGCCGAAGATGCGGTACTGGCCTTCGTCCCACATCCAGTCGCCGTTGACCCAGTCCCAGTCCCACGATCCCATCTTGCCGGCGGCGATCGCCATGCTGCGCCGCTGTTCGCTCTCGCGCAGTTTTGCGGTGGAGTTTTCCAGCTCGGCGGTGCGCGCGCGGACGCGGTCCTCGAGCTCCTGGTTCAGCCGCTCGAGCTCGCGGGTCTTGCGGTAGAGCTCGGCAAACACCTTGATCTTGGCGCGCAGCACCTCCGGCACGACCGGCACCGGAACATAGTCGACCGCGCCCATCTCGTAGCCGCGGAGGCGATCGATGTCGCTGACTTGAATGGCCGAGATGAAGATCATCGCCGTCTTCTGGAAGCGCGGATGCTCCCGGATCATCGCGGCGAGCTCGAAACCGTCGAGGTCGGGCATGCAGACGTCGACCAGGATCACCGCGATCTCGGTCTTCAGCAGCACTTCCAGCGCCTCGCGGCCCGACGAGGCGATCACGAGGTTCTCGCCGAGTTCCTTCAAGATCACCTCATAGGCGAGCAGCTTTGCTGGCTGGTCGTCGACGAGGAGGATGTTGACCTTTTCGTGGTCCATTCCCGGATCCCGTTCAGCGATGCAGCCACATGCGGATTGCAAGCAGCAATTGGTCGGTGTTGACGGGTTTGGCGAGATAGTCGGACGCGCCGGCTTCGAGGCATTTCTCGCGGTCGCCCTTCATCGCCTTGGCGGTCAGCGCGATGATCGGCAGGCGCAAGAAGGCCGGATTCTCGCGGATGACGCCGATGGTCTGATAGCCATCCATCTGCGGCATCATGATGTCCATCAGCACGATGGCGATTTCCGGATTGGATTCCACCAGCGTCACCGCTTCCCTGCCGGTGGTCGCCGTCAACACCTTCATGCCGCGCCGTTCCAGCACGCTCGACAGCGCAAAGATGTTGCGCGCGTCGTCGTCGACGAGCAGTGCGGTCTTGCCGATCAAATCCTCGTCGGAACTGTTCAGCTTTTCCAGCATGCGCTGCTTCTCGACCGGCAGTTCCGTGATCACGCGGTGCAGGAACAATGCGGTCTCGTCGAGCAGGCGCTCCGGCGATTCCACGCCCTTGACCACGATGCTGCGCGCCATGGTGTGGAGTTCCGCATCCTCTTCCGCCGAAAGTTCGCGGCCGGTGAACACCACGACCGGAACGTTCGACAGCGACTCGTCATTGCGGATCTGATCCAGCACCTCGAAGCCGCTCATGTCGGGCAGCCGCAGGTCCAGCACCACGCAGTCGCATGGCGCCTCGCGCAGCGTCGAGAGCGCGCCGGCGCCGGTATCGGTCGTCACGATCTCGATGTCGTCGTGATGCAGCAGCTCGCGGATCGAGAGTTGCTCGGCCTCGTTGTCCTCGACGATCAGGAGCCGTTTGCGCCGCGGCCGCGCATATTCCTTGATCTGCATCAGCGCGGCGGAGACGCCTTCGGTCGTCGTCGGCTTGTTGACGAAGGAGAAGGCGCCGCGGGCGAGCGCATGCTGGCGGTCCTCGTCGAGCGTGATGATCTGCACGGGAATGTGGCGGGTCAGCGGATTGTGCTTGAGCTGGCTCAGCACCGTCCAGCCGAGCATGTCCGGCAGGAACACGTCGAGCGAGACGGCTCTCGGCTGGTACTGCTTGGCAAGCTCGAGCGCTTCGGCGCCGCGGGCCGCGACCAGGACCTTGAAACCCTTGTCGCGGGCGAGATCGACCAGCACGCGGGCATAATGCGGGTCGTCCTCGACGATTAGCAGGATGCTGTCGCCGGGCTCGAGATTGAGCCGGTCGTCGGGAAGCTGTTCGATGACCCGCTCCGGCGCCGTCGTCGCCGGCTGAAGCGCCGGCGGCTGGCTGTATTGTTGCGGCGCGGCGCGCGGCGCGAGCGTCGGGCCGGAATATTTCAGCGGCAGATAAAGCGTGAAGGACGAGCCCTTGCCGGGCGCGCTGCGCAGGTGGATTTCGCCGCCGAGCAGGCTTGCGAGCTCGCGGCTGATGGCAAGGCCAAGACCGGTGCCGCCATATTTGCGGCTGGTGCCGGCGTCGGCCTGCTGGAACGCCTCGAAGATCAGCTTCTGCTTCTCCAGGGGAATGCCGATGCCGGTATCGGACACCTCGAACGCGATCACGGCCGGCGCGGAGTTCAGCACCGGGTGATCCGTTCCCCAGCCGCCGAGCGCGCCGCCGACCTTCAGGCGCACTTCGCCTTCGGCGGTGAACTTGAAGGCGTTGGAGAGCAGGTTCTTCAGAACCTGCTGCAGGCGCTTGGAGTCGGTGACGATGCTGCGCGCGAGGTTGGGGTCGACGTCGATCTTGAACGACAGGTTGCGGTTCTCCGCCTCGTGCCGGAACGGCCGCCCGACGGTCTCGAGCAGGTTCGCGGTCAGGATTTCCTCGGCGTCGACCGTCACCGTGCCGGATTCGATCTTGGAGAGATCGAGAATGTCGCTGATGAGGTTGAGCAGGTCGGTGCCGGCGCCGTGGATGGTGCGGGCGAATTCGACCTGCTTGGCCGACAGGTTGCCGTCCGGATTGTCGGTGAGCTGCTGGCCCAGGATCAGGATCGAGTTCAGCGGCGTGCGCAGCTCGTGGCTCATATTGGCCAGGAATTCGGACTTGTACTTCGAGGTCAGCGCCAGCTCGGTCGCCTTTTCCTCCAGCGCGCGGCGGGCCTGCTCGATCTCCTGGTTCTTGCGCTCGACCTCGACGTTGCGCTCGGCGAGCTGCTGCGCCTTCTGCTCGAGCTGGTCGTTGGTCTGCTGCAGCTCGCGCTGCTGCGTCTGGAGCTCGCCGGCAAGCTGCTGCGACTGCTTGAGCAGGCCTTCGGTCTGCATCGTCGCCTCGATCGAGTTGAGCACGATGCCGATGGAGTCGGTGAGCTGCTCCAGGAAGGTCATCTGCGAGGTCGTGAACGAAGTGAGCGAGGCGAGCTCGATCACCGCCTTGACCTGGCCCTCGAACAGCACCGGCAGCACCACGAGGTTCTTCGGTGCGACGCGGAGCAGCGCCGAATTGATCGGCACCACGTCGGCGGGAATGTCCGCGACCACGCGCGGGCGCCGGTCGAGCGCGCATTGGCCGATCAGGCCGTCGCCGAACGGAAGCACGCGTGGATAGGGGTAGACGCCGTCGCCGGCATAGGAGGCGAGCAGCAGGAGCTGCGGACTGTCCTCGTTCTCGACCTGATAGATCACGCCGGTATGCGCGTTCACCAGCGGCGACAATTCGGTCAGCAGCAGCCGGCCGACGGTCGTGAGGTCGCGCTGGCCCTGAAGCATGTTGGTGAATTTGGCGAGGTTGGTCTTCAGCCAGTCCTGCTCGGTGTTCACGTCCGTCGTCAGACGGAGGTTGGTGATCATCGTATTGATGTTGTCTTTCAGCTCCGCGACCTCGCCGCGGGCGTCGACCTGGATCGATCGCGTCAGGTCACCCTTGGTCACGGCGGTCGCGACTTCCGCGATCGCGCGCACCTGCGAGGTGAGGTTGGCCGCCAGCAGGTTGACGTTGCCGGTGAGGTCCTTCCATGTGCCGGCAGCACCAGGCACGTCGGCCTGGCCGCCAAGCCGGCCCTCGACGCCGACTTCGCGCGCCACCGACGTCACCTGGTCGGCGAAGGTCGCGAGCGTCTCGGTCATGTTGTTGATGGTGTCGGCGAGCGCCGCCACCTCGCCCTTCGATTTCACCGTGAGGTTCTGCTTCAGATCGCCATTGGCGACCGCCGTCACCACCTTGACGATGCCGCGGACCTGCTCGGTCAGGTTCGCCGCCATGAAGTTCACGGTGTCGGTGAGGTCCTTCCAGGTGCCGGCGACCCCGGGCACCTGGGCCTGGCCACCCAGCTCGCCTTCGGTGCCGACCTCGCGGGCGACGCGCGTCACTTCGCCGGCGAAGGCGTTGAGCTGGTCCACCATGGTGTTGATGGTGTTTTTCAGCTCGAGAATTTCACCCTTCACGTCGACGGTAATCTTGCGGGACAAGTCGCCGCGCGCCACGGCGGTGGTGACTTCGGCGATGTTGCGGACCTGGGTGGTCAGGTTTGCCGCCAGCAGGTTGACGTTGTCGGTGAGGTCCTTCCAGGTACCGCCGACGCCGGGCACCACGGCCTGACCGCCAAGCCGGCCCTCGGTGCCGACCTCGCGCGCGACGCGCGTCACTTCGGCGGCGAAGGAGCGCAGCTGCTCGACCATTGTGTTCAAGGTGTCCTTGAGCAGAAGGATTTCGCCGCGCACGTCCACCGTGATCTTCTTCGACAGGTCGCCGCCGGCGATCGCGGTCGCGACCTCGGCGATGTTGCGGACCTGGGCCGTCAGGTTCGAGGCCATGAAGTTGACGTTGTCGGTGAGATCCTTCCAGGTGCCGGCGACGCCGGGCACCTCGGCCTGGCCGCCGAGCTTGCCTTCGGTGCCGACCTCGCGCGCCACGCGGGTGACTTCGCCGGCAAAGGCGTTGAGCTGGTCCACCATGGTATTGATGGTGTTCTTCAGCTCGAGGATTTCGCCCTTCACGTCCACCGTGATCTTGCGCGACAGGTCGCCGCGCGCCACGGCCGTCGTCACCTCGGCGATGTTGCGGACCTGGGCGGTGAGGTTGCCCGCCATCGAGTTGACGCTGTCGGTGAGATCCTTCCAGGTGCCGGCGACGCCGGGCACGTTGGCCTGGCCGCCGAGGCGGCCTTCGGTGCCGACCTCGCGCGCCACGCGCGTCACCTCACCCGCGAAGCGGTTGAGCTGGTCGACCATCGTGTTCAGGGTGTCCTTCAGCTGAAGGATCTCGCCGCGCACGTCCACCGTGATCTTGCGCGACAGGTCGCCACCGGCGATGGCGGTTGCGACCTCGGCGATGTTGCGGACCTGGGCGGTGAGGTTGCCCGCCATGGAGTTGACGTTGTCGGTGAGGTCCTTCCAGGTGCCGGCGACGCCCGGCACCTGCGCCTGGCCACCGAGCTTGCCTTCGGTGCCGACCTCGCGCGCCACGCGCGTGACTTCGCCGGCGAAGGCGTTGAGCTGGTCCACCATGGTGTTGAGCGTTTCCTTCAGCTGAAGGATTTCGCCCGACACGTTGACGGTGATCTTCTTCGACAGGTCGCCCTTGGCCACCGCGGTCGCGACTTCGGCGATGTTGCGGACCTGGCCGGTCAGGTTCGACGCCATCGAGTTGACGCTGTCTGTCAGATCCTTCCAGGTGCCGGCGACGCCGCGCACCTGGGCCTGGCCGCCGAGCTTGCCTTCGGTGCCGACCTCGCGCGCGACGCGCGTGACTTCGCCGGCGAAGGCGTTGAGCTGGTCCACCATGGTGTTGATGGTGTCCTTCAGCTCCAGAATTTCGCCGCGCACGTCCACGGTGATCTTCTTGGAGAGGTCGCCGCCCGCGACCGCCGTCGTCACCTCCGCGATGTTGCGGACCTGGGCGGTCAGGTTCGACGCCATCGAGTTGACGCTTTCGGTCAGGTCCTTCCAGGTGCCGGCGACGCCGAGCACGTTGGCCTGGCCGCCGAGCCGTCCCTCGGTGCCGACCTCGCGCGCGACGCGCGTGACTTCGCCGGCGAAGGCGTTGAGCTGGTCCACCATGGTGTTGAGCGTTTCCTTCAGCTGAAGGATCTCGCCGGAGACGTTGACGGTGATCTTCTTCGACAGGTCGCCGCCCGCGATCGCGGTGGCGACGTCGGCGATGTTGCGGACCTGTGCGGTCAGGTTCGACGCCATGAAGTTGACGTTGTCGGTCAGGTCCTTCCAGGTGCCGGCCACGCCGGGCACCTGGGCCTGGCCGCCGAGCTTGCCTTCGGTGCCGACCTCGCGGGCGACGCGCGTCACTTCGGAGGCGAACGAGTTGAGCTGGTCCACCATGGTGTTGATGGTGTCCTTCAGCTCCAGGATTTCGCCGCGCACGTCCACGGTGATCTTTCGCGACAGGTCGCCGCGCGCCACGGCGGTGGTGACGTTGGCGATGTTGCGGACCTGCGCGGTGAGGTTGCCGCACATCGCGTTGACGGAGTCCGTCAAATCCTTCCAGGTGCCGGCGACGCCGGGCACGATCGCCTGGCCGCCGAGCTTGCCGTCGGTGCCGACCTCGCGCGCCACGCGCGTCACTTCGGAGGCGAAGGAGCGCAGCTGGTCCACCATCGTGTTGATGGCCTCCTTGAGCTGCAGGATCTCGCCGCGGACGTCGACGGTGATCTTCTTGGACAGGTCGCCGTTGGCGACCGCGATCGTCACCTCGGCGATGTTGCGAACCTGGTTGGTCAAATTGTTCGCCATCGAGTTGACGCTCTCGGTCAGGTCCTTCCAGACGCCGGTCACTTCCGGCACCTGGGCCTGGCCGCCGAGCTTGCCCTCGGTGCCGACCTCGCGCGCGACACGCGTCACCTCGGAGGTGAACACGCCGAGCTGCTTGATCATGGTGTTGACGATGGTCGCCGACTGCAAGAACTCGCCGCGCAGCGGGCGGCCGTCGACGTCGAGCTTGACGGTCTGGAGCAGGTCGCCCTGTGCGACGGCCGCGACCGCGCGCGTCACCTCGCGGGTCGGCCACAACAGATCGTCGATCAGGGTGTTGACCGAGCCTTCCATGTCGGCCCAGGAGCCCGAGGCCAGCCCGAACTTCACGCGCTGCCGGGTCTTGCCCTCGCGCCCCACCACTTGGCCGACCAGCTCGAGCTGCTGCGCCATGCGCTGGTTGGCGGCGATGATTTCATTAAAAGTGTCGGCAATCTTGCCGTCGATGCCGAGATAGTCGCCGCTCATCCGCACCGAAAAATCGCCGCTGCGCATGGCCTGGAGCGCGAGCAGCAATTCCGGCCGGGAATCAGGATCCGACATACCGTTGGGTTTTGGCTTTGGGACGCGACGACCGGAGCGTGATGCAGTTCCGGGATCGAGGTCGCTCATACTGATTCCCCCGCAGGCGTCGCCGAATCCAGGCGAGACGCAGTAGCTGAATATAGAGCGTCAGCTACATCCCAAATCAAGCGCCAAGGTTGCGGCACGAGAAATGGAACCTGCTTTGCTCAGCCCGGCAAAGCTAACCGCGCAGAAAGCTCTTGGTTCCATCCTGTTCCAGATATCTTTGGGTGGGCGGTGGCGAGGCGCCTTCGCGCGCATCCAGCGATCCTGCTTCAGGAGCGGAGCACCGAGACTGCTGTTAACCCTCTCATGACGATGATCCGGAGAGCGACCTTACGGTGCGGCCGCAGGGCCAGCAGGATCACCTAGATCCACAATAGGACGGCTACTTGTCCGCCATGGTGCGCTCGGCATCCTCCACCCGCGAGCGCAGCACCGGCAGTTGTTCGCGGGCAAAGGCGGCAAGCGCTGCATTGTCGGGCGCTTTCAGGTAACGTTCGAGCAGGCCGATGGCTGATTCGTATTCGGGAATCTGTGCGGCATAGAAAGCTCTGACGAAAGCAGGCCCCTCGGAATTTTCGGGCTCGGCCAAGCTCGCGCTCGCGGTTGTCTTGCCGATCCGCGGCTCTGCCCCGATCGTCTCTTGAATCTCCTTCAGCGCCTTGTCGCGCTTGGCGGACTCTTCCGCGCGCAAGGCAGCAAGGTTCTTGACCTCCGTATTGCCTTTCAGGTCGGTACTCTCCAAGAGGCCCTGCTGGAAGCGGCTGAGTGCGTACAGGCCACCGATGACGTCCGTTGCAGTCGGCGCGCCATCGCCCCGCATCTGCTCGCCCCTGCTGTCGGCAAGCACTGCGGTGCTGATGAAGGCCAGGACTATCGCGACGAGAATTGGCATACGCATCCAATGACCGACGACGTGCGAAGTTCCGCAAACGTTACGATCGTGTAAGGGCAGTTGCGCCAGGGCGGTTCCCTTCCCACGTTCTATGGATGAAACAGTCTGACATCTTCAGGGATAACGCCGAAAACTGCCTTCAACTCGCCGAGCGCGCCCAAGGCAAACCCACCTACAAGCGCTACTCGCGCATGGCGGAGGCTTGGATGGCGCTTGCGAACGAGCAGGATTGGCTCGATGGCGAAATCCCGCCCGTCACGGTTCGCAGCCGCCGAAAGCAGGATGCCTGATCGTTCTCGTTGTCGTGAATCTGCGTGTGAGACCGCTCACGGACTGCAAGCGTCCAATCAATGATCATTCAGGAACAGTCGATCGCGTTGGTTTTTTGAATCCAGAACGAGGTTTTGCAATGGCTCCACGTCTGGCCCTTCTCTCACT
>NZ_JBFULT010000203.1:0-11993 GCF_054049755.1 Bradyrhizobium sp. P5_C11_2 | reverse complement strand
CCTGTGTACAGCTGTCACGAGCCCGAGGTTTTAACGACGAGCTTTATGTTGAGCAGGTTGACGCCCTTGAATGGGTTCGGAGCGCTTTCGATTGTTCCCGTACCCGTGGCGTTCGCATAGGCACCGGTGCCCGACAGGATTGTGTATTCGCCCGTCGATTTGCCGTCTTTGGCCGAACCGGTGTAGCGCGCCGTAATCGAGCCTTCCTCGAACGTGTAGGTGCTATAGCCGAAGAAGGGGCCCGACCCTTTGAGCAGGTCCGAAGTATTGACGAACTCTTTCACTCCGATACGGCCATCGTTGAATACGGCGACACCAAAGAATTTGCCAGACACAACCGTCTGTCCTTCGATGTTTGCGGCCTCTATGACCTTGAGGTCGATCGGCTTCGTGACCAGCTTGAACTCGAGGATCCGCTCACCGGCTACGGCTGTTGACGCCGCGACGGCCAATATCACGCCAGAAAGGAAAAAGGTGAGAGACTTCCGCATAGCTTCCTCCTGCGCTTGTTGAAATCAAGTTGAGAAGTGCTGGCGAGCTACTCGTCATGCCCCGGCTCTTCGCGGTGGCACGGAAGAGAGCCCTTGGCAACGCCCCGGCAGCGGCTGAAGCACTCTGTCCTAAGGCGCAAAGTCGGGACGCAAATATGAGTCCCAAGCGACGGGAAGAAAGTTCAGGTTTCTGTCACGGTATAATCGTATCCAGCCAAAGCGCGGGGACTCTCAGCACAGGCACAATCCTCATGGTCTTTGCTGGTCGCCGGACTTCTTCCAATCGTTCGCGGAAGAGCGAATTACTGTCACCAATGTTGACGAATGAATAGAACTCATGCCGCCCACCGCACCGTAGCCCGGCAGATTCATGCCTTCACGACCGAGCCTCCGCACGTCTGCGCCCGCCACCTGTCCCCTCCTCGCGGCCAAAATGCTCGACCAGGAAGTCGATGAACAGCCGCACCTTCACTGACAGATGCCGCGTCGGCGGATAGACCGCATAGAGCGCGAGCGGCGGCGCCGAGTAATCGTCCAGCACGGCGCGCAGCTCGCCCTTTCTCAAGGCCTCCGCGGCAATGAATTCGGGGAGCAGCGCCAACCCCCTGCCCTTGATCGCAACATCTCGCAGCACTTCGGCATTGTTGACGCAGAGCGACCAGGCCGGCTGGATCCAGTGATCGCCATCAGTGCCGGTGAGCTTCCACTGATTGCCGGTGAGGAGGAAGCCGTAGGTCAGCGAGGCATGCTCGCGCAGATCCTGCGGATGGTTTGGCGTGCCGTGACGCGCCAGATAATCCGGCGAGGCGCAGATCATGCGCGCCACCGGCACGATCTTCCGTGCGATCAGGCTGGAGGACTCCAGCTCCGCGATCCGCAGCGTCACGTCAAAACCGTCCTGGACGGGGTCGAGCAGATCGTCGCTGAGCACGATCTGGAGCTGAAGCTCCGGATAGCGTGCCATGAAATCGGCGAGCACGGGTCCAAGCCGCATCGTGCCGAACGACATCGGCGCGTTGACGCGCAACAGCCCCCTCGGTGCCGACTGGGCCTGCGCTACCGCCTGGTCGGCGGCTTCGATCTCCGAGAGGATCACGACCGCGCGCTCGAAATAGCGCTGACCGTTCTCGGTCGGGCTCGCGTGGCGAGTGGTCCGGTTCAGGAGCTGGACGCCGAGGCTCTCCTCGAGATCGGCGATGTACTTGCTGATCGCCGAGCGCGACAGGCGCAACTGGCGGCCCGCTTCGGCAAAACTGCCGCTTTCGACCACCTTCACGAAGGCCCGGAGGCTGGCGACCTTATCCAAGCGCCCGCTCCAGCGATTGTTTCCAAATCGTAGACATAGACGTCATATTTGCACGGATTGTCTCCAATCCAAAGCGGAACGATATTTCCCGCCAGAGCAAGACCGCTCCCCGAATTCTGGAGGACGACAATGTCTGGACTGCACCACGTCACCGCGATCGCCGGCGACCCCATCCGTAATTTCGGCTTTTACACCCGCGACCTTGGGCTGCGCTTCGTCAAGAAGACGGTCAATTTCGACGACCCCGGCACCTATCACTTCTATTATGGCGACGAGACCGGCCGTCCCGGGACCATCCTGACCTTCTTCCCCTGGGCTGGCGCGCCTGCCGGACGCCGCGGCGTCGGCGAGACCCATCAGACCGCGTTCCGCGTGCCGCAGCGTTCGCTCGGCTACTGGACCCAGCGCTTCATCGAGAAGGGCATCGCTTTTGAAGCGCTGGAGAAGCGCTTTGGCGAATCCGTGCTGCCGTTCACCGATCCGGACGGCATGGCGCTGGCCCTGGTCGGGGTCCCCGGCGCCGAGAACGAGCCGGGCTGGAGCAATGGCGACGTCCCGGCCGAGCACGCGATCCGCGGCTTCCATGGCGTGACGCTGCTGCTCGACAGCGCGGCGAAGACGGCTGCCGTCCTCACCGACGTGTTCGGCTTCAAGGAAACCGCGCGTGAAGGTTCGGTGATCCGCTTCAAGGCGCCCGGTGACGTCGAGGGCAGCGTCGTCGACATCTACGAAGCCAAGGGTTTTCTGCGCGGGCATCAGGGTGGCGGGTCGGTGCACCACATCGCCTTCCGCGCGGCCGACGACGCTGAACAAGGCAAGATGGCGCAGCAGCTCGTAAGCAATCACGGCCTGCACCCCACCGAGCAGCGGGACCGCAACTACTTCCGTTCGATCTACTTCCGCGAGCCCGGCGGCGTGCTGTTCGAGATCGCGACCGACATCCCCGGCTTCGCCGTCGACGAACCCGTGGCGACGCTGGGACGTGATCTGAAGCTGCCGAGCTTCCTCGAACAACACCGCAAGCAGATCGAAGGCGTTTTGCCGAGCCTGGAAGAGAGCGTGTCATGACCGAGAGTGCGTTCATCCATCGCTTCGAGCCCGCGACCAGCGCGGGCTCGGCCCCGCTCCTGCTGCTGCACGGCACCGGCGGCGACGAGAACGATCTGCTTGGGCTCGGCAAGATGATCTCGCCCGGCTCGGCCCTGCTCTCGCCGCGCGGCCGCGTGCTCGAGCACGGCATGCCGCGCTTCTTCCGCCGCCTCGCCGAAGGGGTGTTCGACGAGGAGGATGTTCGCCGCCGCGCGCTCGAACTCGGCGACTTCGTCGCAGACGCCCGGCAACGCTACGGCGTCACGGCGCCGGTCGCGGTCGGCTTTTCCAACGGCGCCAACATCGCAGCCGCGCTGTTGCTGCTGAAGCCGGACGCGTTGGCAGGCGCAATCCTGCTACGCGCCATGGTGCCGCTGTCGGATCCGCCAAAGGCCGCACTCGACGGCAAACCCGTCCTGCTCCTGTCCGGGCAGGCTGATCCAATTGTGCCGGCGAGCAACTCGGCACGGCTCGCTGCGCTGCTGTCGCAGGCTGGCGCCAGCGTGACTCACAAGGTTCTGCCGGCGGGCCATCAATTGTCGCAGGCCGACGTCACGCTCGCCCGCGACTGGATCGGCAACGTCGCGGCCGAAGCGGCCTGATCCCAAGAAGCGGCGCACCGTTCGCCCTCGGTGCGCCGCTTCGAAGACCTGCGAGCGACCTTCCGCCGCATCTGCGCAATCGGGCACCACCCTGCCGGAAATTTCCGCTTGCCCGTTTCCGCGTCAGGCTTAGAATTTGGGACAAGGTTCCGAAAATTGGAACTCCCTTGGGCCAGCCTGCATGAGTGCTCTCACCAACGCGATCGAGATCCTGCGCTGCTTTTCCAGCGCGCGGCCTGATCTGTCGTTCGCGGACGTGATGGCGCTGACCGGCAAGCCGAAGAGCTCGACCTCGCGGCTGCTGCGGTCCTTGCGCGACTGCGGCCTGCTCGAGCAGGATCCGCACACCCGCCGCTACCGCCCCGGCCTCCTCACCTTCGAGCTCGGCCGGCTGCACCGCGCCCACGACGATCTCATCAGCATGGCCGAGCGTGAGCTGCGCGAGGTCTGCGCGCGCACCGGGCACACCGGTTACATCGCCGTGCTCGACGGCTACGAGCAGGTCGTGCTCCGGATCGTGCCGGGCTCGAACCCGCTTCGCGTGGTCAACCCGCCGGGCCAGCGCACGCCGGCGCTCGCCACCTCGAACGGCCGCGCCATGCTCGCGCGCCTCCCGGACGAGGACATCCGGGCACGGGTGCCGGCCACCTACCCAAAACTGCCGGGCAATTCGCCGCAGAACTTCAAGCAGTTGATGACGCGCCTCGACGAGATCCGCCGCATCGGCGTGTCCGAGGCAGCCGATGAATCGATCGAGGGCGTCGGCTCGCAAGGCTTTGCGCTGAAGAGCGGCGAGACCGGCGAGATGATCGGGATCGCGGTGTCCTATTCGGTGCAGGCGACCACCGCCGCCGAGCGCGCCAATGTCCGCCGCGAGCTGGCGGCGATGGCCGCAAAGCTCAGGCGCATGACCGGCGATTCGCTCGATCAGGATGCAACGCGCATTCAGACGGGGACGCGATGAGCGGCGCCGCGACCACGCGTCCCAACGGCCTTGCGCTCTTCATTCTGCCGAGCGCGCTGCTGTTTGCGCTGTTCTTCTTCCTCCCGATCGGGCTGATGGCGCTGATGAGCGTGCTCACCGGAAATCCGGTGGTGGCGCCGAAGGTCGCCTTCACCACGCGCCATTACGCCCGCATCGTCGACGATCCCTATTATCTCGAGGTGATCTGGACCACGATCCGGATCGGGCTCGTGACCACCCTCGTCGCGCTCGCGATCGGTTATCCGCTGGCACACTGGATGGCCCGGATCAGGAGCCGCACCGGACATGCGCTGCTGCTGATGGCGGTGCTGGCGCCGATGCTGACCGGCATCGTGGTCCGCACCTTCGCCTGGATGACGCTGCTCTCCGACAAGGGCGTGATCAATCAGACCTTGATCTCGCTCGGCGTGATCAGCCAGCCGCTGAAGCTGATGTACAGCGAGACCGGCATCGTGGTCGGGCTCGTCCACATCTACGTCCCCTTCATGGTGCTGACCCTCACCGGCGTGATCGGCCGCATCGACGAGCGGCTGGAGCAGGCCGCTGAAAATCTCGGTGCCAGCCCCTTGCGCGCCTTCATCGAGGTGACGCTGCCGCTCAGCCTGCCCGGCATCCTCGCCGGCTCGCTGCTGGTGTTCGCGCTCGCGATCAGCGCCTATGTCACGCCGATCCTGCTCGGCGGCTTCCAGATCATGACGCTGCCGATCCTGATCTACCAGCAGATCTCGGCGAACTTCAACGTCGGCTTCGCGGCAGCGCTCGGCATCATCCTGCTCATGATCTCGCTCATCCTCGTCATCGCCTATAACCACGCGCTCGGCCTCGTCTCCGGCCAGCGCGAATTGCAGTGAGGCCGACGATGGGAGCCTCTACCTCGCACAGTCCATCACTCGCGCCCGACCACGCTGCAGCGCCCGTGCGTATGGCCGCCGCTCCTCGACATTATGGCCGGTACGTCTATCTCACCATCAACATCGCCATCCTGGTCTTCCTGCTGGCACCGATCGCCGTCGTTGTCGTCTTTGCGCTCAACCCGACGCCGTTCATCCAGTTTCCGCCGGTCGGCGTCTCCTTGCGCTGGTTCGAGAAATTCTTTGCCTCGCGCGACTTCATGCATGCGCTCGGCTTCAGCCTCGAAGTCGCCGTCCTCACCACCATATCGGCAACGATCCTCGGCGCTTCCGCGGCGCTGGCACTCGCGCGTGGCAACCTGCCGGGCACCCGGCTGATCGTCGCGACGATGCTCTCGCCTCTGATGTTGCCGGCGATCCTGACCGGTCTCGCGCTGTTCCAGACCTATGTGCTGCTCGACGTCGGACGTCCGACCTGGGGCCTGGTCGCCGGCCACACGCTGGTGACGTTGCCCTATGTGGTGCGCACGACGCTCGCGGTGCTGCATAATTTCGACCTGCGGCTGGAAGAGGCCGCGCGCAATCTCGGCGCAAGCCCGTTGCGCACCTTCTTCGAGGTCACGCTGCCGCTGATCAAGCCGGGCGTGCTTGCGGGCGCGATCTTCGCCTTCATCGTCTCCTTCGACCAGTTTCCGGTCTCGCTGTTCCTGGTCAGCCCGGGCAACGAGACGCTGCCGGTCACGCTGTTCAACTATCTCAAGTTCGATCTGGACGGCACCATCGGCGCTGCCTCGGTGGTTTCGATCGTGCTCGCCTTTGTCGTCGTCATCGGGCTCGACCGCACCGTCGGCCTGCGCTCCTACGTCAAATTGTAACGCTCATTGCACCCAAAGGAATCGAGACATGGTGAAAGCTCTGGAATCCTCTCGGCTCAGCCGCCGCCGCCTTCTGCTCGCGGGCGCCTCGCTCGGCATCGGCACGATGGCAGCGCCCTATGTCGCGCGCGCCGACGATCCCACGCTGCGCATCACCGGCTGGGGCGGCAAGTGGGGCGATATCATGAAGGCCGAGATCGGTCCGGCCTTCGAGAGCGAGTTCAAGTGCAAGCTCCAGACCGACTCCGCTTTCCCTTATCTGCCAAAGCTCCAGGCGAGCTCGCGCTCGGCGCCGATCTATGACGTGCTGCATACCAACTCCAACGAGCAGTGGGCCGCAGCGGAAATGGGCCTGGTCGAGCCCAAGATCGACGCCAAGCTCGTGCCCAATCTCGCCGACGTCTATCCCTATGCGATCAGCGACAAGATCGTCGGCGTCTCGATCTTCACCAGCGCCATCGGGCTCGGCATGCGCACCGACAAGGGCTATACCGGCGTCACCTCCTGGAAAGAGTTGTGGGACGCGAAATACAACGGCGTTCGCGGCGGCTACGTCATTCCCGTCAACAGCCTCGGCCAGGCCTTCCTGATGATGTGCGGCACGCTGTTCGGCAAGGGCCAGACCGATCTCGACGCGGCCTATGCAGCACTGGAGAAGCTGAAGCCAATCAAGATCGTCGATTTCACCGGTGCGATGGAGAAGATGCTGCTGTCGGGTGAGGTCGGCCTCTGCGTCATCCACGATTCCGGCATCTATCGCTATGACGGCCAGAACCAGCCGACCGATTTCGTCGCGCCGAGCGAAGGCGTGCTGTCGCTGGAGCAGGTCCTGACCATCACGCCCGGCAGCAAGATGAAGGAGCTCGCCAACGCCTACGTCAACTACATGCTCCGCCCCGAGGTGCAGAAGCGTCTTGCGGAGACCGTCTGGTATTCGCCGGCCAACAAGAAGGTGAAGCTCGACGCGAAATATGACGCCAAGCTGCTCACCACGCCGGAAAAAGTCTCGAAGCTGATCCAGGTCGACTGGAAGTGGTACAACGAGCGCAAGGACGAGATCGACCAGCGCGTCAACCGGATCTTCCGCGCATGAGCGCGTCGATCGAGATCGCCGGCGTCAGCAAGGTCTATGACGGCGGCGTGCTTGCGGTGGACGCCGTGGGCATGGACATCCGGCAGGGTGAGTTCTTCTCCCTGCTCGGTCCGTCCGGCTGCGGCAAGACCACGACGTTGCGCATGATCGCCGGCTTCGAGACGCCGAGCTCGGGCGCGATCCGCGTCGACGGCGCCGACATCACCCATGTGCCCGCGCACAAGCGCGACATGGGCATGGTGTTCCAGAACTACGCGCTGTTCCCGCATCGCACCGTCGCCGAGAACGTCGCCTTCGGCCTGCGCATGCGCGGGCTCGACAAGGCGAGCATCGCCACCAAGGTGAAGGCGGCGTTGGCCATGGTCGAGCTGTCCGGCCTGGAGAATCGCCGACCTGCCCAGCTTTCCGGCGGCCAGCAGCAGCGCGTGGCGCTTGCGCGCGCCATCGTGATCGCGCCGCGCGTCCTGCTCTGCGACGAACCGTTAGGGGCGCTGGACAAGAAGCTGCGCCAGCAGATGCAGTTCGAGCTCAAGCAGCTGCAGAAGAAGCTCGGCCTGACCCTGGTCTTCGTCACCCACGATCAGGAAGAGGCGCTGGCGATGTCCGATCGCATCGCCGTGATGAACGGCGGCAGGGTCGAACAGGTCGGCACGCCCGCCGAGATCTATAACCAGCCCACGACCCGCTTCGTCGCCGACTTCATCGGTGACACCAACATATTTCGCGGCGAGCGCATCACGGCAAGCGCCGCCGGCGCGGCTCTCGACGTCGGCAAGGGCCTGATCCTGGCATTGCCGCCCACTGCGGACACGCAGGGCACCGGCGTGCTCTCGGTGGCGCTGCGTCCCGAGAAAATCAGCCTCTCGCCGCGTGGCAATGCCGCAGGCGGCGCGTCGGGCTCCTGCGCGCACGGTGTCGTCGAAAACACCAATTTTCTCGGCGGCGCGGTGCTCTACCGCATCGTGCTCGAGGGCGGCCATCGCGTCCTCGTGCAGCAGCCCAATGCAGGCGCGAGCCGCCTGTTCGTTCCCGGCAACGGTGTCACGCTCGACTGGACGCCGGCCGATCTCGTCGTCTTGAAGGACTAGACATGAACATGCCATTGAAGCACCAGCGCATCGGGGTGGTCGTGATCGGCCAGAGCCCGCGTCCCACCGTTGCCTCCGAAATCGCAGCCGTGCTGTCGCCGGGCATCGAGATCGAGCTGCGTGGCGCGCTCGACGGCATGAGCCGTGCGGAGATCGACGCCATTCCGCCGATGGACGGCTACGACACGCTGTTCACGCTGCTGCCGAGCGGCGACGGCGTCACCATCAGCAAGAAGGAAGTGGAGCGGCGCGCCAGCCAGCAGATCACCCGTTTCAAGCACGAGGGCGTCGGCGTGACGCTGATGGCCTGCACCGGCAAATTTCCCAATCTCGCGGCCGATGGCCTTGTCATATTGCCTTCGGCCATCCTGCATAATCTCGTCGAGGCCGTGCTGCCGAAAGGCCGCCTCGGCGTGTTCTCGCCGCTGCCCGAGCAGACCGCGCTGATCGACAAGAAGTGGCAGCGCGAAGGCGTCGAGGTCGTCGGCATCACGCTCCGTCCCGGCTCCAACGATGCCGTGGTCGACGAGGCCGCGCGCACGATGGCGGACCTCGAGCCCGATCTCGTGGTGATGGACTGCATCAGCTACACCAGCGCCAACAAGGCGCGTGTGCGCACGGCCTATCCCGGCCCGGTGATCCTCGGCATTGCCGCCGCGGCCCGCATCGTCGAGGAGCTGGTGTCGTGAGCAAGCCGGAATTGAAGACGATCAGCCTCGAAGAGATCGAGGCGCTTGCGGTCGGCGCCTGGATCCTTGGCACCGGCGGCGGCGGCAGCCCCTATCTCGGCCTGCTCAATCTGCGCCGGCTCTATGCCGAAGGGCACCGCGTGCAATTGATGTCACCGCTCGACCTTGACGACGACGACTGGGTCGCGGTGGTCTCCAACATGGGCGCGCCACTGGTCGGGCAGGAACGCCTCGCCGACAGCCGCAACATCGCGCGCGCGGTGCGGATGCAGGAAGAGATCAACGGCATCAAGTTCCGCGCCGTGATGTCGGTCGAGATCGGCGGCGGTAACGGCGTGCAGGCGCTGATGGCGGCCGCCCATCTCGGCATTCCCGTGGTCGACGCCGACTGCATGGGCCGCGCCTTCCCCGAGGCGCAGATGACGTCGGTCGCGATCGGGGACCTGCGCCCCTACCCGTGCACGCTCTACGATCCGCGCGGCATCGAGGCTGTGGTGACGAAAGTGCCGAGCTGGAAGTGGATGGAGCGGGCAAGCCGCAAGATCTGCGTCGAGATGGGCTCGATCGCCTCGACCAGCAAGGCACCGCGCACCGGGCGCGAGGTGAAGGACTGGGGCATCCACTTCACCACCACCAAGGCAATCCGCATCGGCCGCGCCGTGCAGGAGGCAAATCGCCGTCACGAGGACCCGATCGCCGCGCTGCTCGAAGCCGAGGGCGGCAAGAAGCTGTTCACCGGCAAGATCATAGACGTGGCCCGGCGCACGACCGAAGGATTCTTGCGCGGTTCGGCCATGATCGAAGGCAGCGATGCCGACCGCGGCAGCCGGCTCAAGCTCTCGTTCCAGAACGAATGGATCGTGGCCTGGCGCGGCGAGGAGGCGATCGCGACATCGCCCGATTTGATCTGCGTGCTCGACAGCGTCAACGGCCACGGCGTCGGCACCGAGACCGTGCGCTACGGCCAGCGCGTCACCGTCGTGGCGCTGCCGGCCCCGGCCGTGCTCACGAGTCCCCGGGGTCTCGAATTCGTCGGCCCGCGCGCCTTCGGCTACGACCTCGACTACCGTTCCCTGTTCGCGCCCGCTGAGGCTGGAGCTTAAGATCCCATGAAGCGTATTGGAATCGATGTCGGCGGCACCAACACGGACGCCGTGCTGATCGTCGACGAGAAGGTCGTCCACTCCGTCAAGCGCCCGACCACGGCCGACRTGACATCCGGCATCCTGGATGCGCTCAAGGCGCTGCGCGCCAACCCGGCCGCCGCGGTGAAGGTCGACGCGGTCGTGATCGGCACCACGCACTTCATCAACGCAGTGGTGCAGCGCCGCCACGTCCAGAAGATCGACGCGATCCGCATCGGCATGCCCGCGAGCGCTTCGCTGCCGCCGTTTTGCGACTGGCCGGCGGACCTCGCCGCGCTCGTCAACGGCGACATCTTCATGCTGGAGGGCGGCCACGATTACGACGGCCGCCCGTTCATGCCGCTCGACGTCGCCGCCCTCAAGGACGCCGCGCGAAAAATCAGAGACAAGGGCCTGCGCTCGGTCGCGGTGTGCTCGAGCTTCTCCCCGCTCGATCCCTCCTGCGAGACGACGGCACGCGAGATCCTTGCCGATATCTGCCCCGACGTCGCAGTGACGCTGTCGCACGATCTCGGCCGCATCGGCCTGCTCGAACGCGAGAACGCGGCCCTCCTCAATGCCTCCCTGCACGACCTCGCCATCACCACGGTCGCGGCCTTCCGCAAGGCGATCGCCGACAGCGGCATCGATGCGCCGCTGTTCCTGACCCAGAACGACGGCACCGTCATGCAGGCCGAGATCGCCACCGCCTTCCCGGTGATGAGCTTTGCCTCCGGCGCCACCAATTCCATGCGCGGTGCCGCGCACCTGTCCGGCCTCGACGACGCCATGGTCGTCGACGTCGGCGGCACGACAAGCGACATCGGCCAGCTCCGGCACGGCTTTCCGCGCGAGGCCAATGCCGTGGTCGAGGTCGGCGGCGTCCGCACGCTGTTCCGGATGCCTGACCTCTTGTCGATCGGGCTCGGCGGCGGCAGCCATGTCGACGAGGACCCGGTCCGCGTCGGCCCGCTCAGCGTCGGCTACCGGCTGACGTCGGATGCGCTGGTGTTCGGCGGCTCGCGCCTCACCGCCACCGACATTGCGGTGGCGGCCGGCCTGATCGACATCGGCGACCGCTCGCGCGTCGCCAAATTGCCGAAGCGTCTGATCGAGGCCGCGCTGCGCGACGCCTGGCGCAAGCTCGAGGAAGACATCGACCGCATGAAGACCGAAGCCGGCGATGTGCCGCTGCTCGCAGTCGGGGGCGGCGCCTTCCTGGTGCCGGATCGCCTGCCGGGCATCTCCGAGATCGTGCGCGTGCCGCATGGCGACTGCGCCAATGCGGTGGGCGCCGCAATCGCACAGGTCTCTGGCGAAGCCGACCAGGTATTCCGCGACCTCAACCGCGAGGATGCGATCGCAGCCGCACGCGATATCGCAGCGGACCGCGCCGTCCAGGCCGGTGCTGCGCGCGACAGCCTCAAGACCGTCGACGTCGAGGACATGCCGATCGCCTATCTGCCCGGCAACGCACTGCGGGTGCGCGTCCGCGTTGCAGGGGCGATCGCCGATCCGGATTTGCCGGCGGCGGCGTAGCAGGCACCGTGCGCCTCCGGTCCAGCAAAAAACTCGAAAACAACCCCATGCACAGTAGCCGGTGATAGCAAGATCAATGACTTACGCAGGCAGCGAAGCCACTTGACCCGTCGGGCAAAACACGGGCATAATGCTATTATTCCGAAATATGAAACCAGCGCGTCTCGCACAGCAACATCGAAATAGAAGCGGCTGGCACGGGGGCAGACGACATCATTGAGATGATAAGCCAGAACCCCCTAAGCAAATCTGGCCTTGAAC
>NZ_JBFULT010000202.1:0-12007 GCF_054049755.1 Bradyrhizobium sp. P5_C11_2 | reverse complement strand
GAGCAGGGCGCCGCCACCCAGGAGATCTCCCGCAACATTCAGCACGCCGCCCACGGGACTTCGGARGTCTCGGCGAATATCGGCGATGTGCAGCGTGGCGCCGGCGAGACCGGAGCCGCGTCGGCGCAGGTGCATTCGGCCGCGCAGTCGCTGTCGCAGGAGAGCAACCGGCTGAAGAGCGAGGTCGCTCGCTTCCTGGACTCGGTGCGGGCGGCGTGACTGCGGTTGCGTTCGAATGCTGCAATGCGTCAAGCGCGCCTGCGTCGCAGCACGCGATATCGGTTCGGCTGCACCAGATGGTTGCAGACAATAACGACGGCCACGGCCGCGCCCGTAGTTTTACGTAGCTTCCTGTTAACGCCTGTTTGCAACTATGTGCGCAATCTCTCCAGACAAGAATCAGCCAGCATTGTTGAACTGACCTCCGTCTCGCCGCCGTCGTGGCGATCGCGGCGCGGGTGATTTGTGCGTTGCCGGCTATCAGCGGGATTTGGTGTGATGTCGAAGTTGTCGATCGTCTTCAAGCTTCTGACCGTGCTGACGGTCCTCGTGCTCTCGCTTGCCGGCGTCGGCGTGACGGCGATCGGCACGATGCAGAACATCAATGCCCATACCGTTGAGATCGCGGAGAGCTGGTTGCCGAGCGTGCGCGCGCTGGGCTCGCTTCGCGCCGACATCAACGAGCTGCGCGTCGCGCTCCGCCTGCACCTGATGCAGGACACCGCCGAGGGCAAGGACGCCGCCGAGAAGCGCCTCGCCTCGCTGCGTGAGCGCATCGAGAAGACCCGCAAGGTCTACGAACCGCTGATCACCGCCGCCGAAGAGCGCTCGCTCTACGAGCAGTGGACCAGGGCGTGGGCCGAGTACCTGAACGGCGTGCAGGAGGTGATGGCGCTGTCGCGCAAGAGCGTCGGCCGTTTCCCGGCCGAGGCCAACGAGCTGTTGCAGACCAAGGTCGCGAAGATGGCCCAGGCGGCCGACCCGTTGCTCCAGAAGGGCATCGAGCTCAACAACCGCGGCGCCGAGCTGGAGACCAAGCAGGCGGCCGACAGCTACGCCATGATCTTCCGCGTGCTGGTCGGCATCATCGTGCTGTCGGTCGTGATCGCGATCGCCGCCGCCTATTATCTCGTGCGCGACGTGTCGCGTGGTATTGCCTCGATCATCCGTCCGATGCAGTCGCTCGGCGAGGGCGACCTCACGGCCGAAGTGCCGCATCGTGGCGAGAAGACCGAGATCGGCTCGATGGCGGACGCACTCCAGATCTTCAAGGAGGCGCTGATCGCCAAGAAGGCCGCCGACGAGGCGGCGGCACGCGATGCCGAGGTCAAGATCGAGCGCGGCCGCCGTGTCGACGCCATCACCCGCAAGTTCGAGGCCATGATCGGCGAGGTCGTCGGGACAGTGTCGTCGGCCTCGACCGAGCTCGAGGCCTCCGCGGCCACGTTGACCAGCACCGCGCAGCGCGGGCAGGAACTCGCGACCGTCGTCGCGGCTGCGTCCGAGGAAGCCTCCACCAACGTCCAGGCCGTGGCGTCCGCCTCGGAAGAGCTGTCGTCCTCGATCACCGAGATCAGCCGGCGCGTGCAAGATTCGGCGCGGATGGCCGCGGAAGCCGTCGAGCAGGCGGCGCGGACCAACGCGCGCGTCAACGAGCTGTCGCTGGCGGCCGCGCGGATCGGCGACGTCGTCGAGCTCATCAACACCATCGCGGGGCAGACCAATCTGCTGGCGCTGAACGCGACCATCGAAGCGGCGCGCGCGGGTGAAGCCGGCCGTGGCTTCGCCGTGGTCGCCTCCGAAGTGAAGGCGCTGGCCGAGCAGACCGCGAAGGCGACCGGCGAGATCGGGGCGCAGGTTTCGGGAATCCAGTCTGCGACCGGGGAATCCGTCAGCGCGATCCAGGAGATTGGCGGCACCATCGAGCGGCTGTCCGAGGTGTCCGCAGCCATCGCCGCCGCCGTCGAGGAGCAGGGCGCGGCGACGCAGGAGATCTCGCGCAACGTGCAGCAGGCCTCGCTCGGCACGCAGGAGGTCTCGTCGAACATCACCGACGTGCAGCGCGGCGCGATCGAGACCGGCTCGGCCTCGACCCAGGTGCTGTCGGCGGCGAAGTCGCTGGCGACCGACAGCACCCGTCTCAAGGTCGAGGTCGCGCAGTTCCTGGAATCGGTCCGCGCGGCCTGACCATTACGTGCTTGCCTGCGGAGCCGGCGGCGGTGCCTGCCGCCGGAACAGGATGCGCTGGTAGAGCCAGCCGATCGCGACCAGCACGATGCCGAGGCACATGAAGGACAGCGCGCGGTAGACGCCCGTCAGCGTCGACATGTCGATGACGAAGGCTTTCAGGATCGTCAGCGCGATCACGGCGGCGGACGCGAGCCGCGCGCGCTCGGAGTTGACGAGAATGCCGATGCCGAGCAGCGTCACGCCGAAGGCGAGCCAGCCGATCGAATAGGTGTATTGCTCGGCGCCGGTGGTCTCGCCGTCCAACAGGATCGGGCCGTGATAGAAGCGGCGGATCTCCAGCGTGACGTAGGCGAGCGCGAACACCAGCGCGCCGCCGGCGATGGTGTTGGCATAGGTCCGGCCGCGTTCGCCGACCACCGCGTAGGACAGCAGCAGCATCAGCACCGCGGGCAGCGCGTAGCCGAGCAGCAGCAGGTTGAACACGAGGCCGCCGACATCGGTCCTGGTCCACAGCAACGGGTTCTCCAGGATCAGCAGGCCGAACACGCTGATGAGGCCGGCGATCGCGGTCAGGATGACCGCGCCGACATTGTGCACGACGCTACGGCTCCTCAACCGCAGCCGCTCGAGTCCGATCGCCATCGCCAGCGTCACGCAGACCTGGAGCGCGAATTCGAGCAGCGACGGCGGCGAGGTCATGCGGCCGCCGGTCGCGATGTGGCGGATTTCCATGAAGGCGAGCAGCGCGGTGAACAGGATCGCGGCGGCCTCCACGATGCGCAACGGCGCATCGTCGCCGCGGCGGCGCAGGAAGATGCTCGCGCCCCAGAATGACGCCGCAGGCAGGCCGTAGCCCCACAACAGCCAGTTGAAGATCGGCGTGGTGCCGACGGCGTCGCCGACGATGCGCGGATCATAGCCGATGCGGGCGGTGACGATCGCTGCGAAGATGGCGGCGAGCCGGCGCAGCACCGGGATCGGGCGCTGCAACGAGATCCAGGCGGTGCCGAGCGACATCAGCGCCAGCGCAATGGTGAGCCAGCCCTTTTCCAGCGCGAAGGTCAGTGCCAGCGCCAGCGCGCCGAGCGTGCCGGTTGCGAACAGTGCGATGGAGGTCGCTAGCCCCGGCCGATCTTCGCGGCGCGAGAGGGCTTCGGTCGCAGCGCCAGAGGCCGCAGCAAGCAGTACCGCGAGGATCGCGAACGGGATCGAGCGATCGAGATGGGCGATGCGCGCGTAGAGCGCAACGAGGATCGCGATCGGTGTGGCAACGGCTGCCGCCGACCACACCACCGGGATGATCGCCGAGCTCGACCGGCCCTGCGCGAAAAAGCCCGCGATGCCGAAGCCGGCGGCAAAGATCACTGCCATCACCAAATGCAGCGTCACCGCGCTGTCGGTCGCGACCGGCCCGACGCCGGGCATGGGGCCGCCCGGCAGCACCAGCATGTCCGGATTGGCGCTCACGGCCCATTCGGCGAACACGATGAAGACGGTCGCTGCGGCCGCGCCCAGCGCGCCCGTTGCGGCCGGCGCGCGCCAGGCGACGAACAGCGTCGCACCGACCAGAAGCGTGAAGGCGATCAGCGCGAGGTCCGCATGCGCGCTCGACAGCACGATCAGCATTGCGCCGAACAGATAGGCGCCAAGCGAGCTCGACGAGACTGGCTCGATCTCGCCGTCCCCGATCGCAGGGCCGAACATGAAGCCGCAGACGACGAGGAGGGCTGCGAGCACGAAGCCCGCGATGGCATGGAAGGCGTGCGGCGCGACCTGCAAGTCGCCGGTATCGAGACCCGGGAAGATCCAGAGCACGGCGAAGACGATGGTGGTCACCGCGAGCCAGCGCCACAGCCGGATGCGGGCGAGGCCAAAGCTCGCAGCGGTGACGATCGCGAGATAGACGTAGAGCGCCCAGTAGTCGGGCTTGCCGCTGGAGACGAGGATCGGCGTCACGAACGCGCCGACCACGCCAAGGCCGGCGAGCGCGGGCCCATGCAGGAGCGCTGCGGCGAGCGTGCCCATCGCAACGATGCCGAGCAGCACGAAGGCGGTGGCGGGAACGAGGAAGCCGTAGAGCGCGTAGGCGGCGTAGATGGTGGCAAACGCCACCGCCGTTCCAGCCGCGGTGAGGATCGCGGGGATGTTGGCGATCGGCAGCGCCGCGATGTTGGAGATGCTCTCCTTGCGCCGCGACCACTCGCCAGCACCTAACAGCGCGGCTGCGAACAGGCCGCCGAGAAACACGCGCACGCCGGGGCCGACGAGGCCGGCCTCGATCGAATAGCGCACCATGAAGAAGCCGCCGAGCGCGAGCGCAAGGCCGCCGATCCACACCACCCAGCGGGTACCGAGACGCTCCTCGAAGCCGGGCTCTGCGGCCGGCACGCGAGGCGGCGCGACGGCCTCCGCGCTCGCTTCGAGCGGCGGCGGCGAAACCTCTTCGGTGACGGGCGGCGGCGGCGCTTGCTCGACTTCGGGCGCGAGCGGCGGCGGTTCGGCGGCGGTTGTTGCGGGCGCTTCAGCCCGCACCTGCGCGGGCATCAGCGGTGGCGGCTGCACGCGCCGCTGCGCGTAAAACATCTCTTCGAGCGAGGCCAGCCGGCGGCGCAGCTCGGCCGCCTGGCTGGAGGCCTTGACCGCGATCAGGAAGGCGATGATCGCAATGATCAGCGCAAAGAAGTCAAACGGACCGTCGAACATGAAGCCTCCAGGCAACCGGCGGGCAGGGGCCGGTTACGCAAATCCTAGAATCTAGCGCCGGGAGCGAACGCGCAAGCCGGGGGCCGGCCGCTCCTGGAGCACGTCGCGGCGGAAGCGATAGAGCGCTGCCGGCCGTCCGCCGGTCTGTGTCGACATCACCCCGGTCGGTTCGACCAGGGCTTCCGTTTCGACCAGGCGGCGGAAATTCTGCTTGTGCAGTTGCCGGCCGGAGATGGCCTCCACCGTGTACTGCAGTTCGGTAAGTGTGAACTCGGCGGGCAAAAGTTCAAAGACGACAGGGCGATACTTCAGTTTTGCGCGCAACCGCGCGATTGCGGTGGCGAGGATCCGGCGATGGTCGAACCGCATCGAGGTGCCGAGCGCAGGAAGGGTCTTGCGCGTTAATGCCGCAGGGCGGCCATCCCGCCGCGCCTCCTCGATCAGGCCGGCCTCGTACAGGAGCTCGTAGCGGTCGAGCACGCGCTCCTCGTCCCAGGGGACGCCGTCGAGGCCGAAATAGAACCGCACGCGATCCCTGCGCGGCAGCGCGCGCGTGGTCTCCGGCGGCTCCTCCTCGGCCCATCTGGTCAACTCCGGGATAATGTCGCGGGCGATGATCGCGGGCGGCGCCTCGCGCCAGTCCTCCCAGGGAAAGAAGCGATACCAGGGTTCGAAGCTCGCGCCCGTCGCGGCGAGCTCGCCATCGATGGCGCGCGTGAGCGCGAGATAGCCGATCGACACCATATGCGCGCCGGTATCGCCGGCCTCCGCATGACGGCCGCGATCGCCGAACGTGTAGAGCTGCTCGACATAGCCGAGCCTCAGGCCCGCCTGCGCCTCGACCCAGGCGCGCAGGCCGATCTCGAAGGTGCGGTGGCTCGGCGCATCGAACGGACCGAACGGCAGGCCGGCAAGCCCGTCACTGCCGCGCGCGGTGAGGATCAGCGGCTCATGATCCTCGATCGCGGCGATCGCGGCGGTCAGGCCGATCTCGATCGGCGTGAGGAGCTTGTCGCTCATGCGGCTGATGTCGTTGGGGTTGTGAGAAAGATATGCCGTTTGGTTGAGACGGTCTCTCTGGTGGCTCGCTGCACCTCTCCCGCTTGCGGGAGAGGTCGCGCACCTTCATTGTGGTGCGCAGCCGTCATTCGAGCTCGATCACGAAGGGGCGGCCTTCCACCATCATGGCGCCCGGGCCCATCTCGTCGAGCGCGCGCAGCATGCGGCCGTTGCGCCCCAGCGCGCGGTCGGCGAGGCTCACGATGCGCCGGTTCGGCGAGGCGATCGGCGAAGCCGCGCGGATCTTTTTCGCAATCTCGATCTCGTCGCGATGCGGATTGAGCGCGCAGACGGTCGCGAACGCGCTCGCGGTGGAGCGGCTGATGCCGGCATAGCAGTGCACCACCAGCGGCGCGCTGCGGTCCCAGCCGCGCACGAAATTCAGCACCTGGTCGATATGGGCCTCGGATGGTGCGGTGAAGCCGTCCATCTCCTCGGTGATGTCGTCCATCGACACCTTGAGATGGTTGGCCGGCAGCACCGAGACCGGCCGCACCACCTGATCGACATTGGCCATCACGGTCAGCACATGGCTGGCCCCGGTGAGGCGGACGGTTTCGGGAAGGGCTGCGAGGGAACAGACGTGGATCATGGCGGACCTTTTCGTCGATTATAGCGAGTGCCTGTAGGGTGGGCAAAGGCGCTAAGCGCCGTGCCCACCATCCCGCACCTTGCTCGAATTGGTGGGCACGCTGCGCTTTGCCCACCCTACAGGCCTAAGCAAACACCGCGCTGAAACGTTCGAGGAACTGCTTCTCCGCCCGCGCCGCCGTCCAGGGCGTGAGATAGTCGCGCCGGACGCTGTCGGAGAGGCCGGGATCGCGGCCGAACAGGCGCTTGGCCTCGGCGTCGCTGAAGCCAGCGAGCTCGGTCGCCTCGAGGTAAGCCGCGCCGCGGTCGGCGGCCTTGATGGCTTGCGTGACCTCGTCCGGCAGCACCGGCGGCAGGCCGAAGCGGATGTGGATGGCGCCGAGTAGCCGCTTCTCGACCGCCTTGTAATGACCATCGAGCACGGCCTTGAACGGCGAGATCATGTCGCCGATCACGTATTCAGGCGCGTCGTGCAACAGGGCTGCAAGCCGCACGCGCTGATCGACCCGCGGCGTCTCGTGCCGCATCACGGTCTCCACCAGCAGCGTGTGCTGCGCGACCGAGAAGATGTGCGCGCCTGTGGTCTGCCCGTTCCAGCGCGCCACCCGCGCAAGCCCATGCGCGATGTCGGCGATCTCGATATCGAGCGGGGAGGGATCGAGCAGATCGAGCCGCCGGCCCGACAGCATGCGCTGCCAGGCGCGGGACGGTACGTCGCGCGCGGCGGTCTTCTTCGCCGTCATTTGACTTTGAGGCGCGGCTTGCGCTGCGTCTTGCTGCAGCTCGCGTGACAATGGCAGTCGACGAGATGGTCGTTGACCATGCCGGTCGCTTGCATGAAGGCATAGACGATGGTGGGGCCGACGAACTTGAAGCCGCGCGACGACAGTTCCTTGGAGATCTGCACCGACAGCGGCGTCGAGGCCGGTACGCTCGCGGTGGTCTTGAAATGGTTGACCTTGGGCCGGCCGCCCATGAAGTCCCACAATAGCTTCGAGAAGCCCGGGCCCTTCTCCATGATATCCAGATAGGATTTTGCGCTGAGGATCGTGCCGTCGATCTTGGCGCGGTTGCGCACGATGCCGGCGTCGTTCATCAGCGCATGGACCTTCTTGGGCGTATAGCGCGCGATCTTCTCCGGCTGGAAGTCGTCGAAGGCTTTGCGGAAATTGTCACGCTTGCGCAGGATCGTGATCCAGGAGAGGCCGGCCTGGAAGCCGTCGAGGATCAGTTTCTCATAGAGCGCGCGGTCGTCATATTCCGGCACGCCCCATTCGGTGTCGTGGTAGGCGACATAGAGCGGATCTTCGCCGGGCCAGGGGCAACGTGTCAGGCCGTCGGGATGCAGGCGAGGGGCGCGGCTCATGCGGTGGGCTGCTTCAGGGGAATACGGACGACTTCGGGTTCAGCCAGCGTCAAGGCAAGTCCCCCGGCGGTGAGTGGCTGGCCGGCATCGAGCGCGTCGGCGACGCGGTCGATGCGCACCAGCGCGATGCCCTTGCCTAGCGCCGACGAGCCCATGGTGCCGACCGGCTTGTCGCCGGCGAGAATGCTGACGCCGAGCTCCGGCGAGAGGTCATCGAGCAAAACCTTCACGCTGCGGGTGCGCGCGGTGCCGCGATGTTGCATGCGCGAGACGACCTCCTGGCCGACATAACAGCCCTTGTCGAAGTCGACGCCGGCAAGACGGTCCATGTTGGTCTCGTGCGGGAACGCATCGCTGTACATGAAATCGAGCCCGCCGCGCGGCACGCCGAGCGCGATTCGGTGGGCCTCGTATTCGGCGGCGTCGACGAGTTCGGCGCCGATGAGATCGGACAGCTTCTGCTTGAGATCTTCGGGGATCAGGATGCGGTAGCCGAGCTGCTCATTGCGTGGGTCGGCGAAGGCCAGGTCCGGCTGGGCCGCGATCTGCCCGTCCCAGGCCGCAAGCACGCCGAGATCGTCGGAGAGATTTTCCACCGTGACCTTGGCGCGGAGCTTGTAGAATTTCAGCTTGGTGGCGAGGCCATCGGCCAGCGCTTTCGGGCAGTCGATCAGGAACCCGCCGCCATGGCCTTCGGGCACCTCCGTGACCAGGAAATCGACGACGATCTTGCCCTGCGGCGTCAGCAGCGCGCCGAATCGCCCCAGGCCCGGCTTGAGCCTGTCGAGGTCGGTGGTGATGAGGCCGTTGAGGAAGTTGCGCGCATCCTCGCCCGCGACCTTGACCACGCCCCGGTCGGGAAGAAACGCTGATTTCATGCGAAAATCTCTTGCGACATGTTGCTCCGGAACGTAAGCCCGCAACGCATAAACGACAAGACCTCGAGCCCTGCGCTTGGGGATGAGAGGGGCCTTCAGCCATGACCCAGCGTTTCGAAATCATCCTCAAGGGCGGCACCGTGGTCAACCAGGACGGCGAGGCTGTCCGCGACATTGGTATCGCGGGTGGCCGCATTGCCGAGATCGGCGCGCTGTCGCAAGCCTCCGCCGCCGAGACGATCGACTGCAAGGGCCTGCATATCCTGCCCGGCGTGATGGACACGCAGGTGCATTTCCGCGAGCCCGGGCTGGAGCAGAAGGAAGACCTCGAGACCGGCTCGCGCAGCGCCGTGATGGGCGGCGTCACCGCCGTGTTCGAGATGCCGAACACCTCACCGCTCACGGTGACTGAGGCGACCTTCACCGACAAGGTGAAGCGCGCCCATCACCGCATGCATTGCGATTTCGCTTTCTTCATCGGCGGCACCCGCGAGAACGTGCAGGACCTGCCCGTGCTGGAACGCGCGCCCGGCTGTGCCGGCGTCAAGGTGTTCATCGGCTCGTCCACCGGCGCACTGCTGGTGGAGGACGACGAAAGCCTGCGCCGCATCTTCCAGGTGATCCGCCGCCGCGCCGCGTTCCACGCCGAGGACGAGTATCGCCTCAACGACCGCAAATCGCTCCGCATCGAGGGCGATCCGCGCTCGCATCCGGTCTGGCGCGACGAGACCGCGGCGCTGATGGCGACGCAGCGGCTGGTGAAGCTCGCGCATGAGACCGGCAAGCGCATTCATGTGCTGCACATCTCGACCAAGGAAGAGATCGAGTTCCTGCGCGACCACAAGGACGTCGCCTCCTGCGAGGCGACGCCGCATCACCTCACGCTGGCCGCGCCCGAATGCTACGAACGGCTCGGCACGCTGGCGCAGATGAACCCGCCGGTGCGCGGGGCGGATCACCGCGCCGGCATCTGGCGCGGCATCGAGCAGGGCATCATCGACGTGCTCGGCTCCGACCACGCCCCGCACACGCTGGAAGAAAAGCAGAAGACCTATCCGGCCTCGCCCTCGGGCATGACCGGCGTGCAGACGCTGGTGCCGCTCATGCTCGACCACGTCAACGCCGGCCGCCTGTCGCTGGCGCGTTTCGTCGATCTCACCAGCGCCGGCCCCGCGCGCCTCTACAACATGGCCTGCAAGGGCCGCATCGCCGCCGGCTACGACGCCGACTTCACCATCGTCGACCTCAAGCGCAGCGAGACCATCACCAACAAATGGGTCGCCTCGAAAGCCGGTTGGACCCCCTATGACGGTGTCCGCGTCCAGGGGTGGCCCGTCGGCACCTTCATCCGCGGCCGTCGCGTGATGTGGCAGGGCGAACTAGTGACGCCGTCGCAGGGCGAGCCGGTGCGGTTTCTGGAGACGTTGAGGGCGTAGGGGTTCAGGTAAGTGGCACGATTGTGCTGCACACTCGGTGTCGTCCCGGCGAAGGCCGGGACCCATAACCACAGGGAGACGTTTGGCGAAGACTGGTGGTTACCAGTCCTTCCCGTCGGTACGGATACCTACGTTCACCGATAGATCACGCGGTATGGGTCCCGGCCTTCGCCGGGACGACATCGAGGAAGCATGGGAGAGCATTCGATGACCCAACCCCTCATCGCCACCGACCAACTCGCCGCTTTGCTCGGCGATCCCAATCTGCGCCTCTACGACTGCACGACCTACAACGAACCTGTTCCACCCGGGAGCGACGTGCCCTATCGCGCAGTCCCCGGCGACAAGACGTTCGCGGCAGGCCACATTCCCGGCGCCGATTTCCTCGACCTGCAAGGCGAGTTCTCCGACACCTCCGCAAGCCCGCTCTTCATGATGCCTGGTGTCGCCCAGCTAGAGGCCGCCTTCGGCCGCCACGGCACCGACGCATCCAAGACCATCGTGCTCTACAGCATCGGCACGCTGATGTGGGCGACGCGGTTCTGGTGGATGTTGCGCTCGCTCGGCGTCGATGCGCAGGTGCTCGATGGCGGATTCGACAAATGGAAGGCCGAGGGGCGGCCGGTCGAGACCGGCGCTCCGAAGGGCTATCCCACGACGACCTTCAAGGCCGCGTCACGCGCAGGCTTCTTCGTCGACAAGACCGCTGTCACGGCACGGATCGGCGATCCAGCAACGGTCATCGTCAATGCGCTCGGGCCGCAATTTCATCGCGGCCTCGAGCCGAGCCGCTACGGCCGGCCCGGCCGCATTCCCGGCAGCGTCAACGTTCCAGCCGCAACGCTGACCAATGCCGACAAGACCCTGACCTCGCTTGCGGATGCCGAAGCGAAGTTCTCCGCCCAAGGCATCACGCGCGACAAGACCGTGATCTGCTATTGCGGCGGCGGCATCTCGGCGACGATCGACCTGCTGCTGACGCAGCTCGGCTACAACAAGCTGACGCTGTACGATGCGTCCATGGGCGAATGGGCCAGGGATCCGGCGCTGCCGATCGAGACGGATTAAGACCTTCTACCCCTCCAAGGGAGGTAAGAAAGTTGGGAACCTTTTGTGCCCGCCTGCATCCAATGTCCGGAACCAACGGAGACAGGTGACCGCCATGCAACGGACCGCCGCCGGCCTGTCCGCCGGCGCAAAGACCCCGGAAATCAGGGCATCGGAAGCCGAGCTGATCGACCGTGCGCGGCGCCGGGACGAGGCCGCGCTCCGCGAGATCATGCAGGCCAATAACCGCCGGCTCTATCGCCTTGCGCGGGGAATTCTGCGCAGTGACAGCGAGGCCGAGGACGTGGTGCAGGAAACTTATGTCCGTGCCTTCACCCATCTCGACGGCTTCAGGGGCGAGTCCGGGCTGTCGACCTGGCTGTCGCGCATCGCCATCAACGAGGCGCTCGGCCGGGCGCGAAGCCGCATGCCGCATGTCGAGATCGGCGCGCTGCCGGAAGAGGTGCTCGACGCGCAGATCATCAAGTTTCCCGTTTCTCCCGCAGGCGACCCGGAAAGGACCATGGCCCAACGTGAAATCCAGCGCGTCGTCGAACGCGCCATCGACGAGCTGCCGGATGTCTTCCGCATGGTCTTCGTCGCACGCGTCATGGAGGGGATGAACATCGAGGAGACCGCCGATCTGCTCGGCGTCAAGCCCGAGACCGTGAAGACGCGGCTGCACCGCGCCCGCACCATGCTGCGCGAGAATGTCGAGAAGGAGATCGGTCCGGTGG
>NZ_JBFULT010000201.1:0-12067 GCF_054049755.1 Bradyrhizobium sp. P5_C11_2 | reverse complement strand
ACATTGAGGTGCGCGCGTGTAACAGTCGCCGCGAGTGAAGAGAACCGTAGCAGGACTTGAATCGCTCTAGTGTTGAATCGTTCTAGGCGCAGATCAGCGCCGAACGGCAATCGACGATTGATGTCGCAGGGACCGCGACACGCTGCACGCGAATTTGCGGCATCGTGTCACGGCATTGTGCGATCTCAGGCGATGGCGGGCGTCACCAACTCGTCGAGCTTCCGCTTGAGCGCGGTGCCGTCAGACAAGGCACGCAGCGGCGGACGCACACGCAACCAGCTGGCATCGCCGGTCTGCGCCGCGAGAATGGCCTTCAGCGTCGCGAGGAAAGATGGCGTCTTCACCACGATGTCGACCGCGGCCTGCATCCGCGCTTCGACATCCTTGCCGTCGATCATCGCCTTGACCAGCTCCGGCGCGATATTGGCCATGCCGCAGATGGTGCCGGCGCCGCCGGCGGCGATCGCGCGGGCGATGTCGGCCTCGTTGCCGACGGTGATGGCGAGTTCGGGGCTCGCTGCGCGGAACGCCTGGAACTGCTTGAAGTCGCCGCTGGAGTCCTTCAACCCCGCGACCAGCTTACCGTAACGCTTGCGCAGGCTCGCGGCGACGGTCGTCGGAATCGCGACGCCCGAAATCTGCGGGATGTGATAGAGCGAGGCGCGCAGGCGATCGTCGGCGACGCCATCGATGATGGCGGCGAAGGCATCCTCGATGCCCTCGGGCGTGACGTTACGATCGAAGTAGGGCGGCAAGTACAGCACGTGGCGCAGGCCGAGGCCGAGCACCGCACGCGTCAGTGCGATGCTGTCGCTGATGGCGGGAAAGCCGCCGCCGATTCCGATGCGCTCCGCGGCGATTCCGGCCTTGAGCATCGCCTCGATCGTCGCGACACGCTCGGCGACATTGAAGGAAGTGCCCTCGCCGGTGGTGCCGAACAGCACGACGCCATCGACGCCTTTGTTGAAGAGCTGCTTGGTATGGGCGGCGAGCTTGGCGGAATCCACACTGCCGTCCGGTGTCAGYGGCGTCGCCGACGCCACCCAGAACCCGCGAATTGCCTCCGTCATGACACCACCCATTGTTGCGGCTTCGGACTAAGCCTCTGATCGATAACGATCTTCGGAGGCCGCCGGAGCCTTGTTTTTGCTTTACTTTCCATCTTGTACCTTACATACAAGAAGGACGCAATTCCCTCGGCGTAACCGGCGCGCGACTGGGCGCGACCCGATCCTGATGAGGTCTCGCATGGACATGGTGACCCCCGTCGAACGTTCCGACCACTGGCTTGGCGCTTTGCGCGGAAAGCTCGGCGCGGCCGCCGTGCTGACCGGCACCGATGTGCCTGCGCGCAATGGCAACGACTGGAGCGCGAGCCTGCCGCAAACGCCGCTGGCGGTGATCCGCCCGCTCGATGCGCAAGGCGTTGCCGACGCCATCATCGCCTGCCGAGAGGCGCGGCTGCCGTTCGTGCCGCAGGGCGGATTGACCGGGCTCTGCCGCGGCGCTTCGCCCGAGCCGGGGTGGGTCGCGATCTCGCTCGAGCGCATGACCGGCATCGAGGRGATCGACCGCGCGTCCGCGACGATGACGGTGAAGGCCGGCACGCCGCTGGAGACGATTCAGAAAGCCGCTGACGAAGCAGGCTTCTTCTTTCCGCTCGATCTCGGCTCGCGCGGCTCCTGCGCCATCGGCGGCAACCTCTCCACCAATGCCGGCGGCAACCGCGTGATCCGCTACGGCATGACGCGCGAACTGGTGCTCGGCCTCGAAGTGGTGCTGCCCGACGGAACCATCATCACCAGCCTCAACAAGCTGATGAAGAACAATGCCGGCTATGACCTGAAGCATCTCTTCATCGGCTCGGAAGGCACGCTTGGCATCATCACCCGCGTGGTGCTGCGGCTGTTTCCAAAGCCGCGCTCGACCATGGCTGCGCTGTGCGCGCTGAAGGACTATGCCGCGGTGATCGCGCTGCTCGACGCCGCGCGCTCTGGACTTGGCCCGCTGCTGTCGGCGTTCGAGGTGATGTGGCCGGACTATTGGGACGTGATCACGGCGCGCGCCGGCGTGAAGCCGCCGGTTGCCGCAGGCCACGGCCTCTACGTGCTGGTGGAGGCACAGGGCACCGACGAGAACCTGGATGCACCGCGCTTCCAGAGCTGGCTTGAGGAGCTGATGGAGCGCGGACTGCTGGTGGACGCCGCGGTGGCGCAATCGCTGGCGCAGACGCAGGCGTTCTGGCGGGTGCGCGACATCTGCGCCGAATTCGGCCAGGTGCTGGGGCCGCACATCTCCTACGACATCGGCCTTGCGGTGGCGCGGATGGACGAGTTCGTCACGCGCTGCAAGGCCGCGCTCGCCGCCGGCATCAAGGGATGCGAGAGCGTCTATTACGGCCATATCGGCGACGGCAATCTGCATCTGGTCTCCTGGGTCACGGGCCTGACCGTCGAGCACCAGCCCAAGGAGGAGATGGATGCGATCATCTACGGCCTGGTGCGCGAGATGGGCGGCAGCGTCTCCGCCGAGCACGGCATCGGCACGCTGAAGAAGAAGTGGCTGGGGCATGCCCGCAGCGAGGCCGAGATCGCGCTGATGCGGACGCTGAAGGCCGCGCTCGACCCCGATCACCTGCTCAATCCCGGCAAGGTGATCTGAACGGCCGCAATGCGACGAGAGAGCCGATGCGATCCTTGAAGCTCGATACGCCGAAATCGCTGTCGCAGCGGGTGATGCAGCGGCTGCGGCAGGCCATCATCGACGGCGAGTTCGCGCTAGGGGCAGCGATCTCCGAGGAGATGGTGGCGAATTCCTTCGGCGTCAGCCGCACGCCGGTGCGCGAGGCGATGGGGCAATTGCAGGCGCAGGGGCTGGTGGTGATCAGACCCCAGGTCGGCAGCTTCGTGTTCACGCCGAGCGCCGAGGACATCAATGCGCTCTGCGCTTTCAGGATCGCACTCGAACCCAAGGCCGCCGAGCTCGCGTTCCGTCACGACCGCGACGGTGCGGTCGCGACGATGAGCGGCGCGATCGCGGCGATGGAGCCGGCAGTCGCGGCCAGGGACAACATCGCCTATGGCCGCGCCGACGCCGCCTTTCACGAAGCGCTGTTCACGCACTGCGGCAACCGCTATCTCGTCGAATCCTACCAGCTCGCATCTAGCCGCGTCGCGGCGTTGCGCACCAACCTCACCTCGCCGATCGACGTGCGCACCCGCACCTCGTTCGACGAGCATCGCAAGCTGCTTGATCTGTTCGGTCGCGGCGAGTTTGCGGCGTTCGCGGAGCTGATGACGACGCATATCACCAATTCAGGCGTGGTCTATGCCAAAGCCTTGAAGGTGGACGCACTGAAGGCGGGGTGAGCGCTTCTACCGCGCGTCTTTCGGTCCCGGCCTGTCCAGGAAATCCAACGCGGTGTTGATCTGCTCGAGCTGGTGCTCGATCCTGTCGCGGTCCTCGACGGCTTGCGCCTTGTCGAGCTCCTCCACGAGCTTCTGCTTTCGCAACAACAAGTTCTCAATGACCGTGCTCACAGCTCCCCCATCGCCAGAGGCGACATCACGAACGCCGAGATGATAGAGGCGCGCGCCGAGCCCGCGCCAAACCCTCGATCAAAATGTTCATGGGCGCGGTTGGTTCCTATGGCCGAGCCCCGATCTGCGCCGCCGTCGGGATGCCCCCGCGGCGATCACCGCGTCGTGACGGCCCGCCATCTGGTTGTATTTGCAGGCCCCAAGGCCTATGCGTATGCGCCATGGACACCCAAATCGTTACCGCCGAAAAGCCCCTGATGGCCCTGGCGCGGCCCCACAAGCCCGCGCCGTTCCTGCCGATGAGCCGCGCCGAGATGAATGCGCTCGGCTGGGACGCCTGCGACATCGTGCTGGTGACGGGCGATGCCTATGTCGACCATCCGAGTTTTGGCATGGCGATCATCGGCCGGCTGCTGGAGGCGCAAGGCTTCCGGGTCGGCATCATCGCGCAGCCGGACTGGCATTCGGCCGAGCCGTTCAAGGCGCTCGGCAAGCCAAAGGTGTTCTTTGGCGTCACCGGCGGCAACATGGACTCCATGGTGAACCGTTACACCGCGGACCGCCGCCTGCGCCATGACGACGCCTATACGGCGGGCGGCGAAGGCGGCAAGCGGCCGGACCGCTGCACCATCGTCTACGCCCAGCGCTGCCGCGAGGCGTTCAAGGACGTGCCGGTCGTGCTCGGCGGCATCGAGGCGTCGCTGCGCCGGATCGCGCATTACGACTATTGGTCCGACAAGGTGCGCCGCTCGGTGCTGGCCGACGCCAAGGCGGATCTCTTGCTCTACGGCAATGCCGAGCGCGCCGTCGTCGAGGTAGCCAACCGTCTTGCGGCCGGCGAAGCGCCGCGCGAGCTCAACGACATCCGCGGCGTCGCGCTGTTCCGCCGCGTGCCCGAAGACTATTCCGAACTGCACGCCGACGATCTCGATTCCGCCGACGAGGGCGCAACGCGCCAGAAGGGCGCCACCGTGATCCGCCTGCCGGCGCTCGAGCAGGTCGAGCAGGACCGCGAGGCCTATGCGCGCGCCTCGCGCGTGCTGCACCGGGAGAGCAATCCCGGCAATGCGCGGCCGCTGGTGCAGCGTCACGGCGACCGCGACCTCTGGCTCAACCCGCCGCCGATCCCGCTGACCAGCGACGAGATGGACGCGGTCTACGACCTGCCCTATGCGCGGGCCCCGCATCCGTCCTACGGCGAGGCCAAGATTCCCGCCTGGGACATGATCAAGTTCTCGGTGACGATCATGCGCGGCTGCTTCGGCGGCTGCACCTTCTGCTCGATCACCGAGCACGAAGGCCGCATCATCCAGAACCGCTCGGAAGGCTCGATCCTGCGCGAGATCGAGAAGATCCGCGACAAGACGCCGGGCTTCACCGGCGTGATCTCCGACATCGGCGGCCCCACCGCCAACATGTACCGGATGGCGTGCAAGGATCCGAAGGTCGAGGCGGCGTGCCGGCGGCCGTCCTGCGTCTTCCCGGAAATCTGCCCGAACCTCAACACCTCGCATGACGATCTGATCCGGCTCTATCGCAAGGTGCGCGAGACCAAGGGCATCAAGAAGGTGATGGTCGCCTCCGGCGTGCGCTACGACCTCGCGGTCGAGAGTCCCGAATACATCAAGGAGCTCGTCACCCATCACGTCGGCGGTTATCTGAAGATCGCGCCGGAGCATACCGAGCGCGGCCCGCTCGACAAGATGATGAAGCCGGGCATCGGCGCCTACGACAAGTTCAAGCGGATGTTCGACGCCGCGGCCGAGCAGGCCGGCAAGAAATACTATCTGATCCCGTACTTCATCGCGGCGCATCCGGGCACGACCGACGAAGACATGATGAACCTCGCGCTCTGGCTCAAGAAGAACCGCTACCGCGCGGATCAAGTGCAGACCTTCCTGCCCTCGCCGATGGCGACCGCGACCGCGATGTACCACACCGGCGTCAACCCGCTGCGCGGCGTGCGGCGCGGCGGCAGCGACAAGGTCGAGGCGATCAAGGGGCTTCGTCAACGAAGGCTGCACAAGGCGTTCCTGCGCTATCACGACCCCGACAACTGGCCGGTGCTGCGCGAGGCGCTGAAGGCGATGGGCCGCGCCGATCTGATCGGCTCCCGTCCCGACCAGTTAGTCCCAGCGCACCAGCCGCCCGGCACCGGCAAGGCCGCCGGCACGCGGCGCCCGGTGCGCCCCGGCGACAAGACGCAGCGCTTCACGACCAAGGGCCTGCGGGTGATGAAGTAGCGGCAATTGGAATGCGATCAGGTTTCGGCCTGACGCTTGCGTGCCCCCAAAACAAAAATCTCGAAAACAACCCCATGCACAGTAGCCGGCGCTAGCGGGATCAATGGCTTAGGCGGGTTGTGAATCCGCCGCCTTTTGGCTTCCGGCGCTCAGTACTTGGCGACCACTGGTCCGGGCGTGAACTGGTAATTGAAGCCGGCACGCAGGACATGATCGTGGAACTTGACCGTAGTCTCGTTGGCAGTCCCGCCGAAATAGGTGGCCGACCCCAGATCGAGATAGAGGTATTCGAGTTTTGCTGACCAGTTGCGGTTGAATTTCTTTTCGATGCCGGCCCCTGCGGTCCAGCCCCAGCGAGTCTGGCTCTCTGAGACCGCCGCACCGACAACCGTAACCGGCGCCCCGGCCGGCGCGTTGTTGCCATCGAACAGTTGCCCGGTCAGCGTCGCCTGAGTTCCGAACTGGACCTCTCCGACCGCCAGCCCCCCGGTCGCATAGAGCAGCAGGCTGGGATCGGCCAATAGTCCGGCGCGACCGCGGAAGGTTGCAAACCACGGAAAATCAGTGCTGCTGTTGGCAGTGCCGGTAATGCCAACCGAACCGATCCTGACCGCCGGCAGCGTGTCAATCGAACGGCCGCGCTCGCCGGTGCCTTGAATATCGGCCTCGACACCCAGGACCCATTTCGGATCGACCTGCCAGTTGTAGCCGATCTGACCGCCGCCAAGCCCCCCATCAACGGTCTGTCCGATGCTCACAGCAAGCGGTGTGGTCGGCACGACCGTGGCGTTGGAGCGGCCCCAGCTATAGCCGCCGTTCAACCCCGCATAAAACCCCGTCCAATTGTAGCCGGGATCGACCATCGGCGGCGCCTTGACGTAGGACCTCGGCGCCAGGTCAGCAGCCATCGCGCCCGTTGCAAGCAGCGGCAACGCCGCCGCCATTCCAATCACAATCCGATTCATCAAAAACTCCTCAACACGAACGCCTGAAAGCCGTTGGTGCACGTCACCACTGATATCTGGCGATGCCCTTGCCGGCGTAGCTGCGGGTGACGTTCGAGAACTCACCCTCGAAAGTGCCGGACAGCGAGAAGCCGTTCAGCCATTTCACCTCCGCCGCGCCCGTGACCAGCGCGGCATCGTGCGCTGAGGCTGCGCCGTTCACCACGAAGCTCGCGCCCGGCAGGGTCTGGAAGGTGGCGGAGATCGCGCGATCCGGATTGAAATCGTGCGCCCACGCCGCACGGCTGCGCAGCGTGAGGATCGCGGTCTCGAGCGCATAGGAGCGGTCGGTGCGCAGGCCGAGCTCGCCGCGTGCAGCGGTGACGTCCCTGCCCGCATAATTCAGCGCAAAGGTGTTGGCGCCGGAGACCGCCTGCTCGCCATAACCCGGCAGGTACAAACTGGTGAACTGCGCCGCCGCGTACGGCGTGATCCCCATCCAGGGCGTGGCATAGCGATAACCGCCTTCGAGGCGTCCCGACAGCGCGTTGGCCTTGAACCGGGCACGCAGATGATCTGCACCCGCGATGGTCACCGTGCGATCCGTCGTCACGTCCTGCCAGCCATAGGCGAGCGCACCGGCCACGTAGGCATTGCCCATGGTGTGGCGCGCATACACACCGGCCTGGAACAGGTCGGAGCTGCCGCTGCCGAGCCCGTTGGCAGCGCCAAAACTGGTGCCGCCGCCGCCGAGCGCGAAACCGAGCAGCGTGTTCGGCGACAACAGGTAATCGGCGCCCGCGGCAACGCCGGCGATGCGGCTGGTCGCGGTGTTCGAGCCGACCACCGCATTGCCGTCGGTGGTCTGCGAGCCGCCATAGCCGGCCGCCCACACGCTCCAGCGCTGCGTGAACGAGTCCCCGGCACCACGCGCCTGCCGGCCGATCGCCGCATAGGCGTCGCGACCCGCGTTCGCACGCGCGGCTGCGCCGTCGTCGGCATATCGCGAGGCTCCGCCCGCCGGCGCGGGCGTATCGTTGCGGTTGCCGAAGAACGGATCGAGCAGCGTGTTGAGGAACTGGCCCATGGCATTGAAGGTGCCTTGCTGGGCGCCGGTGGCGACTTCGCCGGAGGCCTGCGTCAGCCCGTTGAGGAGGTTTTGGCCCGTCGCGTTGAACAGCTTATTGAAGCCGGTCGTCATCGAGCCACCCGCGAGCAGCCCGTTGTCGATTGCAGCGGCGACATTCCTCTGGTTGATGTTGGCGAAGCCGGGCAGCGACGGCGACAGCAATCCGGGATCGAGTGTCAGCAGCTCGTTGTTGCCCGACTGGGTCACCCGCGCGTTGCGGGCGTAGGCCGGGTTGCTTATCGAGATCGACCCGAACGTCCCGGTCGTGTTCGACGAGCTGACGATGACGTAGGTCGTGGTCGTCGCGACGCGGCCGGTCATGTTCACCACAAGGCTGCCGGCGAGCTGCGCCGCGCCGGTCACCACGGTCTTGCTGGCGGATGTCCCGGAGACCTGGACCAGGTAGGTCGCGGCCGCGGTCAGCACCAGATTGCCCGCAATGGTGAGCGTGCCAATCGAGCTCGGGTTGCCCGGCGCCAGCGTGCCGCCGTAGATCGTGGTGTCGCCGATGGTGCCGATGCCACCCAGCGTGCCGCCGGCATACACCTTGGTGGCGGAGTTGGCGATCGAACCGCTCACCGACAGCGTGCCACCGTCAACGAAGGTCGGCCCGGTATAGGTGCTGGTCCCGGTCAGGATCGTGGTGCCCGACAACTGGTTAACGACGCCGCTGTTGCCGGGTCCACCGTCAATAATGTCCGACGCGAAAACATAGCCCGTCGAGGTGTGGTTGAAACTGATCGCGCCGGTGCCGGCGCCGAACTGGATCGTGGCCGCCGTCAATGTGCCCGGCGTCGCCGCCGCCGAACCCGGTGCCGCGCCGATATTGAGCGCGCCGGTCGAGCCGACCTGATTGGCGATCAAGAGCGCACCATTGGCGGACACGTTGCCGCCATTGGAGATGGTCAACGAGCCGTTACCTCCGTCACCGATCCTGATCATCGACGCATTGGTCCAGGACGAACCCGCGCCGTCGACGGTGACGCTGCCGTTCGAGCCGACGTTGGCTCCGATCACCGCCCCGATGTTGACCACGCTGCCGCCATGCGTGACCGCGACCGAGCCGGTGGTGTTTTGGCCGACATCGAGGGTACCGACTGCCCATGACGACCCGGCGCCGTCGATCACGGCCGACCCGCCGCTCCCGCCGGGACTCACGCCAATCACGGCACCCCCTGTCGAAGCCTGGCCGCCGTTGGAGACCACCAGCGTTCCCGTGCCGGCGCCCCCGAGCGCGAGGGCATTGGCGGTGATCCAGGCGGAGCCTGCGCCATCGACGAACACTGAACCGGTCGCGCCCGCCGAGGTGCCGACAGCCGCGTTGCCGCTGGCGACCATGCCGCCATTGGTGATGGTGAGCGTGCCGGTGCCGGCCGCGCCGACAGTCAGGACGGCGTTCGAGTTCAGGCCCAGGCCCGAGCCTGCCCCATCGACCGTGACACTGCCGGTTGCGCCGGCAATGCCGCCGAGATTGATAGGCCCCGTGCTCGTCACGATGCCGCCATGCGTGATCGCGACCGTGCCAGTGCCGAAATAGCCGATATCCAGGGCGGTGTTGGACCAGCTCGAACCGGCTCCGCTGACGGTGACGGCACCGGTAGCCCCCGCGAAGCTGCCGACGATGCCGCCAAGGTTGCTGACCGCACCGCCATTGCTGATCGTGAGCGTGCCGGATCCCGCCGAGCCGACCACCAGTCCGGCGGCGCCGGTCCAGTTCGAGCCGGCTCCGTCGACGGAGGCCGTGCCGATGCTGTTGGCAGAGAATCCGAGATAGCCGAAGCCGCTGATGGCGAGGCCGCCGCCGTTCGTGATCGCAAGATTGCCGTTGCCGGCGTTGCCGACGATCATTTGCTGGCCGGTCGCCGCTCCGCCGTTGATGACGGTCGCATGCGGCGACGTCGTGTCGATCGTCACGTTGTCGGCCGCGTTCGGCACGGCGGACGGATTATTCCAGTTGCCCGCAGCGAACCAGTTGCTCGACACGGTGCCGAGCCACTGCGGCGTGGCCGCGTAGGCCGGCGACAGTGYCACACCGGTCAACGCGGTCGAACCGATCAGTAACGCCATCAATGCGGCCGCTCGTGACACAAAGCTGCTCCGAGCAACAGCCCGGTTCATGCCTGCGTCGGGGTTGAATGAAAGATTTGGACCCTTCGGCATGCATGACCTCGTACAAATCGAATATTGATCCCGGTGCACGCACCGGTCAGACGACTCGTCCCGGCCACACGGCGGGACTGAATCGCGCTGAAACTGTTGCTGGCATCAATGAGGTACGCGGAGTTCGCTGTCTTGGAACGGAACGCCAATCGCTTCACCTTCAGCGCTCTGCGGTCGTGGCGGCGGCTCCGTGATGCAGAACGGCCAYGGCACAAAGCGCTCCGGAAAATGGCTTCCAACGCAACCGCAGACTGAATTCGTCCGCGTGGCTCGCCGCCCGATGGCGGCGCGATCAACGTGCGGGAGACATCGATTTCGCCACGATTGGACTCCAGCGCCAATCGTTTAGATTGGCGCGATTTCCGCTGGCGCTGGCCTTTCGCTTCGGCAATCCCCGGGTATGGTGCGCTGTCGCAGGCGAAGGGAGTCATGATGAATCAGGCGGGCGCGCCGAATTTCTTTGTCAACCGCTACACGGGCCCGCCGCGTGGACGCGATTACGAGAGATGGCGCGAGGAAATGTACCGGTGCACGCTCCGGGTCGACGTCCAGCCCGGCGCTGGCGACAGCATCGACTGCAAATTGCAGGTCAGCCTGCTGGGTGGCATCCTGTTGGGTGCCTCCAACGGAACGTCGGCTGAATTCTCGCGCACCCCCGACACACTGAAGGATGGCTACGACGGCCTGTGCCTCGTCATCGCCACATCCGGCCGCGTGCTCATATCGCACGAGGAGCATTCGATCGAACTGTCGGAATCGCAAATGTGTCTCGGCGACATGAGCGTGCTCTGTGGCACGCGCATGAGCAGCGATTGCGAGGTCAAGACCATACGCATCCCGCGCTCCCAGCTGCTGACGATCTGCCCAAAGGCCGAGGACCGGCTCGCACTCCTTCTTGGCGGTCAAGATCCCCTGAGAGAAGCGATTGCACGCTACCACGCGCTTGCCGCCAGTGTTGGCCCGCACACAGACGTGATCGGCCAGCACCTGATGGCGCAACACATGGTCGATCTCATCGCCCTGTTGCTGGGGTCGGACGCCGACCGAACGGAACTGGCGAGCTACAGGGGGCATTCTGCCGCGCGGCTCGACCTCATGCGCGCCGACGTCATCGCCAATCTCGGTCGAGGTGATCTGACGATCTATTCGGTCGCCCAGAAGGCCGGCGTCAGCCCGCGCAACGCCCAACGGATTTTCGAGCAGACCGGAACCACGTTCACCGAATTCCTCCTTGAACAGCGCCTGCTGCTGGTGCGCAAGCTGCTGCTCGATCCCCTCAACCGATGGCGCAAGGTCTCCGACCTCGCCCACTCGGCGGGCTTCCCCGACGTGTCCTATTTCAACCGCGTGTTTCGACGGCGGTTCGGCGTCACACCATCCGACATGCGCGCCGCTTGAGGGCGAGACGCGTGAGAAGATGTCTCACAGAGTTCGCTGTCTTGGAACGGAAACGCCATTCGCTTCACTTCCAGGGCCCTGAGAACGTAGCGGCGCAATCGGAGACACCGGTTTCGTCACGATTGGACTCCCGCGCCAATCGTGTAGATTGGCGCGATATTCGCCGGCCCCGCCTTTCGCTCAGGAAATCCCGGAACAGGGTGGGCTGTCGCAAGCGAAGGGAGACATGATGCAACAAGCGGGCGCGCCGAATTTCTTTGTCAACCGTTACACGGGCCCGCCCCATGGACGCGATTACGAGAGATGGCGCGAGGAATTGTGCCGGTGCTCCTTCCGGGTCGACATCCAGCCGGGCGCCGGCGATACCATCGACTGCAAATTGCAGGTCAGCCTGCTGGGTGGCATCATGATGGCTGTCGCAAGCGGATCATCGGCTGAAATCTCGCGCACGCGCGAAACCCTGCAGGACGGTTACGACGGCCTGTCCCTCGTCATCGCCACGTCCGGCCGCATACTCCTACGACATGAGGAACAGTCGATCGAGCTGTCGGAATCGCAAATGGGTCTCGGAGACATGAGCGTGCTCTGTGGCACGCGCATGAGCGGCGATCGCGAGGCCAAGGCCATACGCATTCCGCGATCGCTGCTCCTGAC